>NZ_JAOWIA010000060.1:0-173349 GCF_030332345.1 Citrobacter sp. Cpo221 | reverse complement strand
AGGCCACATCCCGGCTTGGTGCGCTGAATTGCCTGATGCGCTGCGCTTATCAGGCCTACGACAGCGTGTCTTTGTAGGCCGGATAAGGCGTTAGCCGCATCCGGCATTATCCATTAAACAAACGGTGCCAGCGGGTCGGCAATCTCAAATGCTACTGCTCGGTCTGCTTTCGGTGGGTAAATCAGCTCGCTGACAATCGACACCTTCAGCTTCTTCGCTTCTGCGCGCGTCAGTTTCACCTGCTGATCCCATCCTTCGCTATACACCGCACCCCAGGCACCAAGATCCAGGCAGGTGACGTAGTTTTCCTGACGATATGGCAGTGGTGTTACGTTTAACAGGTCTGCCGCAGCGTTATTACCGGCAAATTTACCCAACAAAATCGCGTGCTGACAGGTCATTAACGCATGGTTGCCTTTGTCGTCGGTGGCGGCATAGGCCACATCGCCAGTGGCGTAGATATCATCGTGACCCACAACCTGCAGATTGGTATTCACATGCAGACGGCCTTGGCGATCGCGCGGGGCATTAATCTGTGCTGTCAGGCTATTAGCCTGTACGCCGACGGTCCAGATAACCGTTTGAGAGGCAATCACCTGCCCATTTTTCAGCGTGACGCCGGAGGCATCTACGCACTCTACTTCCGCATTGAGCAGCCACTCGACGCCCAGTTCAGCAGAGGCTTCGATAATCACGTCACGTAATTCCTGGCTCCAGCGTCCGCCTGGCTGAGCACCGCGTTCAACTACGACAACTCTGGTCTTAGCATCAGCGCCCAATATTTCGCGCAAACGACCCGGTAATTCCAGCGCCATCTCTATCCCGGTGAAACCACCACCACAGACCACGACCGTATTGCGAGCCTCACTTTCCGGCTGTAATGCCAGATCGTGAATGTGCTGCTCCAGTACGGCGGCGCTCTCAAGTTGGTCGAGGTCAAACGCGTGCTCGGCGGCACCGGCCACGGCGTCGCGGTTTACGTGACTTCCGCTGGCGAGCACCAGGCGGTCATAGCGGTGCAGATGAATGTCACCATTGGCATCTTTCCAGCTTACCTCTTTAGAGTCCGGGAGGATTTGCTCGACGTGACCTTGAAGGAAGTTGACGCCGGTAACGTCAAACAACGGTTGCAGTGGTGCGACCAGCGTATGAACGGCGCTTTCATAAAAGCGTGGGCGGACACGCAGCTCCGGCTGTGGCGCAATTACTGTAATATCAATGGCCTGCTGATGTTTATCCGCTAGTCGTGCGGCGCTTAATGCTGCCCACATACCGGCAAAGCCGGTGCCCACGATCAGAATTTGTTTACGCATTGGGGTTTTCTCACTGGTGACTACGAATTATTTACTCGGATTTTATTTGTCGTAGTTAGGAATTGCAATGCGATCGAGATCCTTTTTGCCTCAAAGGGTGGTGTTTTTTGATTATCTGATTGATAAATATGCATTTAAAGTTCTGTTGTGAAAAGGGGTTACTTTGCTGTCTGGAATGAATGAGATGAAAAAGCTACAATAAACTCAGATTCATTTTGGCTGAGATAAGAGAATGGCATTCTACAGTTCGGGAGTTGAGTACGGCATTCATAGCCTGATGTGTATGGTCGACAGTAAGGGCGACGCGCGGGATATGAGCGTGCGGGAAATAGCCGAACTGCAAAGCGTACCGTATGACTATCTGGCAAAAATTTTCACCCGTCTGTCCAAAGCGGGTCTGGTGCGCAGCATTGAAGGCAAAGGTGGCGGTTTCCAGTTAGCTAAACCCGCTGAACACATCACGGTGCTGGATGTGGTGAATGCTATTGATGGCGATAAGCGCATCTTTGAGTGTCGTGAAATTCGCCAGCGGCTGGCGGTATTTGAGGAACATCCACCGGAGTGGGCCTGTGAAGGCATTTGTGGCGTGCGTTCGGTAATGGACATGGCCCAGCAGCGAATGGAAGAAGCGCTCGGCCAGCATACGATTCTGGACTTGGCGCGCAAAATGTACCGCAAAGCGCCGGACACTTTTGTGGTGGAAGTGCAGGAGTGGATAGACGCGCGTAAAGGGTAGTGAGTGAAAATGCCCGATAGCGCAAGGCGACCGGGCATGTTGAATGTAGGCCGGACAGGGGCAATAGCCGCCATCCGGCACTGAAGGTTATTGCTCGGTGCTCGGCGTATTAATCATGCGATTCAGCCATGGCACCATAATCGCCATCACGACCGTTACGGCCAGGGTGACAAGGCCAATCTTACTGAAGACGTTGGTATAGATAGGCAGCGTTTGCAGCGGGTCGGTGATGTTCTCTGGTACGGCGGTGAACGTAGCGACATAACCCCCCATCAGGAAGGCCGCGGCCTGCGTCAGGAACCACATCCCAAGAATGAAGCCCATCAGATGTTGTGGCACGAGAGCAGCGACCATAGCCAGTCCCAGGGCGCTAATCAGCAGTTCACCCAGGCTCTGGAACAGATACACCAGCACGATAAACCACGGCGACGTCAGCCCTTGTGCATCGGCAAACCACATCCCGGCAGCGGCGGCCGTCAGGAAGCCCAATGAGCACAGGAACATACCGAGCGTAAATTTCATCGGCATGGTCAGGTCTTTGCCTTTGTTGCCCAGACGGGTATAGATTGCGGCCAGTACCGGACTCGCCAGTACCACCCAGAACGGGTTCAGCGCCTGGAAGCTCACCGGGTTGATGGCGAAACCAAGAATTTCATGGTGTACGTTATTGATCGCAAAGAAGTTCAGCGATGTCGGCATCTGCGCGTACAGCACGTAGAACACCACCGCTTCCAGCATCAGGATAAAGGCCACGAACATCTTGTTGCGCCCGGTTTTATCCAGTTTGAATGCCTGACGGAAGAAGATGATGGTCACGACAATCGACAGGACGATCAGCACCAGGTTGGCAATCTGCACGTTGTGCATCAGCCAGGCGCAGATAAATACCATCACTACCGTACCGGCCAGCACGTACAGCAGGTTACGGAAGTTCAGTGGCTTATGGTCTGGCTCAGAGCCGATATTTTTCACCATTCCGCGGCAGGCAAAGTAGACCAGCAGCGCGACGATTAGTCCGGCTCCGCACAGGTTGTAAGTCACAGCGTAGCCAAACTTATCGGCAATCACCGGCGCCAGCGACAGTGACAGCAGCGAACCGATGTTAATCGACATATAAAACAGGGTGAAAGCACCGTCCAGACGGGCGTCTTTCGGGGGATAACATTTTGACAGCAGGCTTGCCGGGTTGGCTTTAAATAGCCCGTTACCAACGGCAATGGTACCCAAAGCAATAAAGATTAGATCCGGCTTAAGCAGCGACATCCCGGTCATGAAGTAGCCGATTGCCAGCACAATGGCACCGAGTACCAGCGTGCGCTTGGTGCCTAACAGGTGGTCGCCGACGTAACCGCCGATCGAGATCAGGCCGTAAACCAGTGCCGCAAAGGCACCAAAGGTGACAAATGCCTGTTCTTGTGAAAATCCGAGCTGCTTAACAAAAAATACCGCCAGGATGCCCTGTACGCCGTAATAGCCAAATCGTTCCCATAATTCCACAAAGAAGATCATGAAGAACGGACGAGGTTGCTGCAGCAAGCCCGTAGGTGCAGTTTTATTCATATTCCATCGCCTTTCAAAGCCATCCCGAAAAGTATGAACGCGTATGCTTAAACGCGCCGAAAAAGTCTTATTTTGTTATAGACTGCGGTTATTGGCCGCAAGGGTAGAGTATTATAGAGATAGTTTTCGATCCAATTAGTTGATCACACTAATTATGATTTGTTTGTTGGATTGATGTACTAATTGTGACCGAATGATAAAAACAAAAACGCCCGCGAAGGCGGGCGTTTACAGGCTTAACGACTTGCAGTGGGCCGGGTTAACTTCCGGCGGCAAGCATTTTATGCTTCTTCGTCGTCACGCAGCGGAACAATCAACATGTCGACGTGGACGGTGTTGATCAGTTGGCGCGCGGAGGACATCAGTTTGCTCCAGAAATCCTGGTGGTGACCACAGACGACCAGATCCATGTCGTATTTTTTGATGGCATCAACCAGAACCTGACCCAGGTCGCCGCTACCGCTCAGGGTTTCGGTGATAGGGTAGCCTGCATTGGTGGACAGCTCGGTTAACGCGTGGTGGGTTTCTTCAGAAATGCGTTTCTGCATGTCGCCCAGATTCACGTCGATGAGCCCGGTGTACAGGTCGGAATAGTTTACGTCAACGTGGATAAGGGAGACTTTAGCATTGTAAGGTCGCGCCATAGAAACCGCTTTTTCAACCAGAACTTTGCTTTCCGGAGAAAGATCAACCGCGATAAGAATGTGTTTATAAGCCATAGTGTTACTCCTTCCATAAGTTGTCGATGACTAGCCTGCTGGCGTTATATGCCGCCGCGTCATCCGCGTCCTGCGAACCTTGTGCGCGGGGCTAGCCCAGTCGTAAAAAACGTACCATATAAGGACTATCCTTACATTATAGCGACCAGGATAATCCGTCAATCCGCCTTGCTTGCCAAATAGTTAAACAAATTTTTTAGTTAATTGCATTGATAGCGATTAACCTTATGGCAAAAAAATTAACTAATCTCCTACACTATCTAAAGAGGCGTTCGGATGCGTGATACTAACACGAACGGTTTCGGCTGCACTCTTCATTGAATGGTTTGGCAGGGTATCGGGGAGCGGTAGTCCCGGAAAGGAGTTCCGTGGGCGGGTCGCCGGGGAGGAGGTATGATAAGCACCATTGCATTATTCTGGGCTTTATGTGTCGTTTGCATTGTTAATATGGCGCGCTATTTTTCTTCGCTACGCGCACTGTTAGTGGTACTTCGTGGTTGCGATCCATTGCTTTACCAGTATGTTGATGGAGGGGGCTTTTTTACCTCGCATGGGCAACCGAACAAGCAGATGCGCCTGGTGTGGTATATCTACGCTCAGCGTTACCGCGATCATCATGATGATGAATTTATTCGCCGCTGTGAGCGGGTTCGCGGTCAGTTCATTCTCACCAGCGCGCTATGCGGCCTGGTGCTAATCAGCATGGTTGCTCTGATTATCTGGCACTGATGCCAACAACAGATACAAAAAAAGCGGGTCAGCTTCCTGACCCGCTTTTTTACCGTGCATTCGCTTAGATAAGCTTCAGGGAGAGCCAGTACAGCACCCCGGAAAGAATAATCGCAGCTGGCAGGGTGAAGACCCAGGCCATCAGAATGCTGGTTACCGTTTTACGCTGCAATCCGCCGCCATCAACAACCATCGTCCCCGCAACGGAAGAAGAGAGAACGTGGGTGGTGGAAACGGGCATACCGGTGTAGCTGGCGAGACCGATAGAGACTGCGGCGGTCATCTGAGCCGACATCCCCTGGGCATAAGTCATGCCTTTCTTACCGATTTTCTCGCCGATGGTGGTGGCAACACGACGCCAGCCAATCATCGTACCAATACCCAGCGCCAGTGCGACGGCCATAATGATCCAGATAGGCGCGTACTCAATGGTGCTCAGCATGTCAGCTTTCAGTTTTTTCAGCAGACGCTGATCGTCAGCGCTTACGCCAGGCAGCTTAACCACTTTATCGGTGGTATCAGAGATGCACAGCATAATACGGCGCAGCTGACCACGCTGTTCGACGCTTAATTTGTCGTAGGTTTCCAGGTTCGCCAGCATACCTTTCGCACGTTCCAGCGCGTTGATGGTATTCGCCGGGTGGCAATGGAACTCTGTCGTCGTCGCGGGTGCCGCGTCCGTCGGGGACGGAATCAGCTGGTCTACGCCTGTGGCCTGTTTAAGCAGGTCAGGACGCTGCTGGAAGAAGACTTCGACGTTATTGATTGCATCACGGGTACGGGTAATCTCGTAACCGGAAGCATTCATATTCACCACGAATCCTGCAGGCGCTACGCCAATCAGCACCAGCATCACCAGACCAATGCCTTTCTGCCCGTCGTTAGCGCCATGAGAGAACGCTACGCCGATAGCGGAGAGGATCAGTGCGATACGGGTCCAGAACGGCGGCTTTTTCTTGCCATCTTTCTTTTCACGTTCTGCTGGCGTCAGGTGGATACGGGCACGTTTTTTTGTACCGCTCCAGTAGCGACGCAGAATGAAAATAAGACCGCCAGCAACCACCAGACCAACAATTGGCGAGATGATAAGCGAAGCAAAAATACCGATAACTTTCGGAATGTTAAGTGCGTCCACCACCGAGGTGCCGGTCATCAGTGCATTGGTTAAACCAATACCGATAATGGCGCCAATCAGCGTGTGGGAGCTGGATGCAGGTAAACCAAAGTACCAGGTACCCAGGTTCCAGATAATTGCCGCCAGCAGCATGGAGAACACCATGGCAAGGCCATGTGACGATCCCATATTAAGCAGCAGATCCGTTGGTAGCATATGCACGATGGCATACGCCACGCTGAGACCACCCAGCAAAACACCAAAGAAGTTGAACAACGCAGCCATGACCACCGCCAATTGCGAACGCATTGCACGGGTATAGATCACGGTTGCGACAGCATTGGCTGTGTCATGGAAGCCGTTAATTGCTTCGTAGAACAGCACAAAAGCCAGAGCAAGCAATAGTAAAAGCCCGGTATGTAAATCCAGGCCAGCAAACAAATGTAGCATAGGACGTTACGCCATTTTGAGGACATGAACGCGGCGCATTATCAGTGACTTTGGCGGCGCGGGCAAAGTGAAATATAGAGTTTTTTTGATTTGTCTCCTGCTTTGTTTTACACCACTAAAGAATTATCCTATATATTTCAGTTAAATACCCTTTATCGGTAGTTTGGTGCTGGTGCGACCACTGAGGAATCTTTACAATTCACACCCGCTTTTTAGAGAGGATCGCAACGTGGAAAGGTTTGATACCGTTATTATAGGCGCTGGCGCAGCGGGTATGTTTTGTGCCGCGCAGGCAGGACAAGCAGGTAGTCGAGTACTGCTGATTGATAATGGTAAAAAGCCAGGGCGCAAGATTCTCATGTCTGGCGGGGGACGCTGCAACTTTACCAATCTTTATGTCGAACCGGCCGCCTATTTGAGCCAAAACCCCCATTTTTGCAAATCGGCACTTGCGCGTTACACGCAGTGGGATTTTATCGACCTGGTGGGCAAACACGGTATTGCCTGGCATGAAAAAACGCTGGGTCAGCTGTTCTGCGATGATTCCGCTCAGCAAATTGTCGATATGCTGGTAGACGAGTGTGAAAAAGGTAACGTAACTATGCGGTTACGGAGCGAAGTCCTGAGCGTGGTGCAGGATGATGAAGGTTTCACCCTCGAACTGAATGGCATGACGGTCGGCACGAAAAAACTGGTTATCGCTTCAGGTGGGCTTTCCATGCCGGGTCTGGGGGCAACGCCGTTTGGTTATAAAATTGCCGAACAGTTTGGTCTGAAGGTGTTGCCAACGCGCGCGGGACTGGTGCCCTTTACGTTGCATAAGCCACTGCTGGAGCAGCTTCAGGTGCTCTCTGGCGTGTCGGTCTCCTCCGTTATCACCGCCGAAGACGGCACCGTATTTCGTGAAAATCTGCTCTTTACACACCGAGGACTTTCGGGCCCAGCTGTTTTGCAGATTTCCAGTTTTTGGCAGCCAGGCGAATTTGTCAGCATTAATTTGTTGCCGGATGTTGACCTTGCGAGCTTCCTCGACGAACAACGTAGCGCACATCCTAACCAGAGCTTAAAGAACACCTTAGCAATGCAGTTGCCAAAGCGTCTGGTGGAATGCTTGCAGCAGTTAGGGCAAATTCCTGACGTGTCTCTGAAGCAGCTTAACGTGCGCGATCAACAGACGCTGGTTGAAACGCTGACCGAGTGGCGGGTGCAGCCGAACGGTACGGAAGGGTATCGTACCGCTGAAGTCACGTTGGGTGGTGTCGATACTAACGAGCTGTCATCGCGCACGATGGAAGCCCGCAAAGTGCCAGGGCTCTACTTTATCGGCGAAGTGATGGACGTCACCGGCTGGTTGGGAGGCTATAACTTCCAGTGGGCGTGGTCGAGTGCCTGGGCATGCGCACAGGATTTGGTATCTGAATAAGCGAAGACGATACGTTGAGCGTGTATCCGCTGCATTTTAAATAAAACTCACTTGTGAAATTTGCTCGGTGAAGGAATTGCCGGGCACGATTTTCTGCCTGCAACATACCTGCTACAACCGAATAGACATATTGAATCCAGGTGGTAGTATTCAATAGACAGCAGTAATGAGTATGCGTGTTTCATTTCCGGCCAGGAACGCTGATGATGACAACATTACTACCCGATTTCACAGCATTTTCATCATTCACTTCCTTCGCGGCGCAGGTTGCTTACATGCCTGTCTGCTCTCTGGCCATTGTTTCTCATTCCTTCTTATCCCGGATGGAATCTCCCGCTGAATAGCTGTTCAGTGGGCTTTGTGACACGCATCGTTTAATAACAGGGATTACGGCGGGTCGAATATGGATAAGTTTAAACGTCATATGATGTGGTGGGTGGCGGGCATCCTGGTCGTGGTGGCCGCGATAGCATGGTGGATGCTTCGTCCTGCGGGAATACCGGAAGGGTTTGCAGCCAGCAACGGCAGAATTGAAGCCACTGAAGTGGATATTGCCACCAAGATTGCCGGGCGAATTGACACGATCCTCGTGTCGGAAGGGCAGTTCGTCCGTCAGGGTGAGGTGCTGGCGAAAATGGATACCCGCGTGCTGCAGGAGCAGCGGCTGGAAGCGGTAGCCCAAATCAAAGAGGCCGAAAGTGCGGTGGCGGCGGCGCGGGCGCTGTTAGAGCAGCGGCAAAGTGAAATGCGCGCCGCGCAGTCGGTGGTAAAACAGCGTGAGGCGGAACTGCAGTCGGTCTCTAAACGCCACGTCCGCTCCCGTTCGCTATCTCAGCGTGGGGCTGTGTCTGAGCAACAGCTGGATGACGACAGGGCTGCGGCAGAAAGCGCACGCGCTGCACTGGAATCCGCAAAGGCGCAGGTCTCTGCGGCAAAAGCCGCCATTGAAGCCGCTCGTACCAGTATCATTCAGGCGCAAACCCGCGTAGAAGCCGCGCAGGCTACCGAACGTCGTATTGCGGCTGATATTGATGACAGCGAGTTGAAAGCCCCGCGCGATGGCCGCGTACAGTACCGCGTAGCTGAACCGGGCGAGGTGCTTTCCGCAGGCGGTCGCGTGCTGAATATGGTCGATCTCAGCGATGTCTACATGACGTTCTTCTTGCCAACCGAACAGGCTGGTTTACTGAAGATTGGCGGAGAAGCGCGGCTGGTGCTGGATGCTGCGCCGGATCTGCGTATTCCGGCGACCATCAGCTTTGTGGCTAGCGTCGCGCAGTTCACGCCGAAAACGGTCGAAACCAGCGATGAACGGCTGAAACTGATGTTTCGCGTCAAAGCGCGTATCCCGCCAGAGCTGTTGCAGCAGCATCTGGAGTACGTGAAAACCGGTCTGCCGGGCATGGCGTGGGTGCGTGTTGATGAAAGTCGCGCCTGGCCTGACGACCTGGTGGTGAGGTTGCCGCAATGACGCATCTGGCGCTGGTTCCCGTTCCTCCCGTGGCGCACCTTGACGGCGTGAGTCAGCATTACGGGAAAACGGTAGCGCTGAACAATATCACGCTGGATATCCCTGCCCGCTGTATGGTGGGGTTGATTGGCCCGGATGGCGTCGGAAAATCGAGCCTGCTGTCGCTCATCTCCGGCGCGCGGGTCATTGAACACGGCAACGTGATGGTGTTGGGTGGCGATATGCGCGACCCAAAACATCGCCGGGATGTCTGCCCGCGCATTGCCTGGATGCCGCAGGGGCTGGGGAAAAACCTGTATCACACGCTGTCGGTATATGAGAACGTCGATTTCTTTGCCCGCCTGTTTGGGCATGACAAAGCGGAGCGTGAGGCGCGGATTACCGAGCTGCTGAATAGCACCGGACTGGCACCGTTTCGCGACCGTCCTGCCGGGAAACTCTCGGGCGGGATGAAGCAAAAGCTGGGGCTGTGCTGCGCGTTAATCCACGACCCGGAACTGTTAATTCTCGATGAACCCACCACCGGGGTCGACCCGCTGTCCCGCGCCCAGTTCTGGGATCTGATTAACAGCATTCGCCAGCGGCAGACCAACATGAGCGTGCTGGTTGCGACCGCTTATATGGAAGAAGCCGAGCGCTTTGACTGGCTGGTGGCGATGAACGCCGGGGAGGTGTTAGCCACCGGGAGCGCGCAGCAGCTACGTGAGCAAACCAACAGCAACACGCTGGAGCAGGCGTTTATCGCGCTGTTACCTGAAGCCCAGCGGCAGGCGCATAAACCGGTAGTGATCCCGCCGTATCACGCTGAGCAGGAAGAGATTGCCATCGAGGCGAAAAACCTGACCATGCGCTTCGGTAAATTTGTGGCGGTGGACCACGTTAACTTCCGCATTCCGCGCGGGGAAATCTTCGGTTTTCTCGGCTCCAACGGCTGCGGTAAATCCACCACCATGAAAATGCTCACCGGACTGCTGCCCGCAAGCGAAGGCGAGGCGTGGCTGTTTGGGCAAGCGGTTGACCCGAAAAATATCGATACCCGCCGCCGGGTAGGCTATATGTCGCAGGCATTTTCGCTCTACAGCGAGCTGACCGTCCGGCAAAACCTCGAACTACATGCGCGGCTGTTCCATATCCCCGAAGCAGAAATCCCTGGTCGGGTGCAGGAGATGAGTGAGCGCTTTTCGCTGACCGATGTCGAAGATGCGCTGCCCGGTGCGCTACCGTTGGGGATCCGTCAACGCCTGTCGCTGGCGGTGGCGGTGATCCATCGTCCGGAGATGCTCATTCTTGATGAACCGACCTCCGGGGTCGATCCGGTGGCGAGGGATATGTTCTGGCAACTGATGGTTGATCTGTCGCGTCAGGACAAAGTGACCATTTTTATCTCCACCCACTTTATGAACGAAGCGGAGCGCTGCGACCGCATGTCGCTGATGCACGCCGGAAAAGTACTGGCCAGCGGTACGCCGCAGGAACTGGTGAAACAGCGTGGAGCTGCCAGTCTGGAAGAGGCGTTTATCTCCTGGTTGCAGGAAGCGGCAGGCCCGGCGCCGGAAACTCAGTTGGCGCCAGCCAATGTCCCGACAGTGCATGAAAACAGTAAGCCGCCGCGGCAAGGTTTTAGCCTGCGGCGCTTATTCAGCTACAGCCGCCGTGAAGCGCTGGAACTACGGCGCGATCCGGTACGTTCAACGCTGGCGCTGATGGGCACGGTGATCCTGATGCTTATCATGGGCTACGGCATCAGCATGGATGTGGAAAACCTGCGTTTTTCGGTGCTCGATCGTGACCAGACCGTCAGCAGCCAGGCGTGGACGCTGAATCTGGCGGGTTCGCGCTATTTTATCGAGCAACCGCCGCTCACCAGTTATGACGAGCTGGACAAACGGATGCGCTCAGGCGAAGTTGCGGTAGCAATTGAAATTCCACCAAATTTTGGCCGCGACATCGCGCGTGGAACGCCGGTGAAGATTGGCGTCTGGGTCGATGGTGCAATGCCAAGCCGTGCTGAAACGGTCAGGGGTTACGTGCAGGCGATGCACCAGACCTGGCTGCAGGATGTGATGGCGCGTCAGCCCAATGCCAGCGGGCAAAACGGGCTGATGACCATTGAAACTCGCTATCGTTACAACCCGGATGTGAAGAGTCTGCCGGCGATTGTTCCGGCGGTGATCCCACTGCTGTTGATGATGATCCCTTCCATGCTCAGCGCCCTCAGCGTAGTGCGTGAGAAAGAGCTGGGGTCGATTATCAACCTGTACGTTACGCCCACGACCCGCAGCGAGTTTTTACTCGGCAAACAGTTGCCGTACATCGTGCTGGGTATGCTGAACTTCCTGCTGTTGTGCGCGCTGTCGGTGTTTGTGTTCGGCGTCCCGCATAAGGGGAGCTTTGTGACCCTGACGCTGGCAGCGCTGCTGTACGTCACCATTGCCACCGGGCTGGGGCTGTTAATCTCCACGTTTATGAAAAGCCAGATCGCGGCCATTTTTGGTACGGCGATTATTACGCTGATCCCGGCGACGCAGTTTTCCGGAATGATCGATCCAGTTGCCTCGCTGGAAGGGCCGGGTCGGTGGATTGGTGAAATTTATCCGACCAGCCATTTTCTGACCATCGCGCGTGGAACGTTCTCTAAAGCGTTGGATCTGACCGATCTCTGGCCGCTGTTTATTCCGCTGGCGGTAGCCATTCCGGTGGTGATTGGTCTGAGCGTATTACTGCTGAAAAAACAGGAGGGGTGATGCGCCGATTACGCAATATTTATAACCTCGGCATCAAAGAGTTGCGCAGCCTGCTGGGTGACAAAGCGATGCTGACGCTGATCGTCTTCGCCTTCACGGTTTCGGTTTATTCTTCCGCGACTGTCCTGCCGGGTTCGCTGCATTTGGCACCGATTGCTATTGCCGATATGGACCAGTCGCAGTTGTCGAATCGGATTGTGAATAGCTTTTATCGCCCGTGGTTTTTACCGCCGGAGATGATCACTGCCGATGAAATGGATGCCGGGCTGGACGCCGGGCGCTATACCTTCGCCGTAAACATTCCGCCTGACTTTCAGCGTGATGTGCTGGCCGGACGACAACCGGATATACAGGTTAACGTCGATGCCACGCGGATGAGCCAGGCGTTTACCGGCAACAGCTATATCCAGAATATCATCAGCGGCGAGGTGAACAGCTTTGTGGCGCGTTACCGCGATAACAATGAGCCGCCGGTGGCACTGGAAATGCGCATGCGCTTTAACCCTAATCTGGAACCCGCCCGTTTTGGCGCGGTGATGGCGATCATCAATAACATCACCATGCTGGCGATTGTGCTGACCGGTTCGGCGTTGATCCGCGAACGCGAGCACGGGACTATTGAGCATCTGCTGGTGATGCCGGTGACGCCGTTTGAGATTATGATGGCAAAAATCTGGTCGATGGGGCTGGTGGTGCTGGTGGTTTCCGGTCTGTCGCTGATGCTGATGGTGAAAGGCGTGCTCGGGGTGCCGATTGAAGGTTCAATTCCGTTGTTTATGCTGGGCGTGGCGCTGAGCCTGTTCGCCACCACCTCGATCGGCATTTTTATGGGCACGCTGGCGCGTTCCATGCCGCAGTTGGGACTGCTGATGATTCTGGTGCTGCTGCCGTTACAGATGCTCTCAGGTGGCTCCACACCGCGTGAAAGCATGCCGCAGGCGGTGCAGGACATTATGCTGACCATGCCAACGACCCATTTTGTCAGCCTCGCGCAGGCGATACTTTACCGCGGCGCAGGGTTTGACATTGTCTGGCCGCAGTTTCTGACGCTGCTGGCGATTGGTAGCGCGTTCTTCCTGATAGCACTGCTGCGTTTCAGAAAGACGATTGGCACGATGGCGTAATCATTATTGCCGGGGGCGCTTCGCTTGCCTGGCCTACAGACGGTAACAGACGTAGGCCGGATAAGGCGTAGCCGCCATCCGGCATCCCGCAACGAAACAGGCAATTACTCTTCTTTCGGCAGGCACTGTAAATGGCCGTGGCGCACGCCGCGCTGGGAAATCACGTCATCGGCAAAATGCTGCACATCGCCCATGTCGCCTTTTAGCACGGCGATTTCCAGGCAGTCGTCATGGTTGATGTGCACGTGCAGCGTGGCGACCGATAAATCGTGATGGTGGTGTTGGGTAGAAACAATACGGCTGGCCAGATCACGCTTCTCATGCTCATAAACATACGAGAGCACCGCGAAGCCCTGAGTGCCGTGTTCAAGGGTAGTTTCCTGCGCCAGTGCGCCACGCAGAATATCGCGGATCGCTTCGGAACGGTTGTTGTAGCCACGGCGCTGACTCAGGCCGTCGAGCGTTTCCAGTAAATCGTCATCGAGGGTAATGGTGACTCGTTGCATCTGCAGTTAACCTTTCATGTGGCGCGTTGGCGCACAGGGAGTAAGGGGAATAGCGTATTTTGTAACACACGTCCGGCATCCGGGGAAAAGGTTAATGTTCTCGCAATAAACGCAGCAGAGTACTGACCTGTTCATCCAGCGGGGCAAGCGTATCTTTAACGATCAGATGCAAAGGCGTGGCGCGGCGAGCACCATGGCTTAACGGCAGTGGGCGTAAAAGCCCCTGATCAAGCTGCGTCTGAATACGTTCCTCAGGCAGCCAGCCGTAACCGACCTGATACATCACCGCATCAATCGCGGCATCAATGGTCGAGAAGGTCCAGGCATCACGAGCCGGTTGTTGTGGGTTATCGCGATCGGCAATGCGAATCAGCGGCCAGGCACGTAATGCGTCTTCATTCAGCGGCGCATCCAGCATGCAGAGTGGGTGATCGCGGTGGGCCACGGCCACGAAGTCAATATTCATCAGCCATTCGCCGCGTCCGGTGACATCCTGACGCCGGGTCAGGACCATTACGTCCGCATCGGCATGTGCTGCCAGTCGAGCATCACCATTCTCCAGGACTTCGGTCAGACGCACCTGCGTTTGCGGCCAGGCCTGCTGAAACTGTTTGAGAATGGCGAACAAGCGTTTGCGTGGGAAGATGCTATCTACCATCAAATCCAGCCGCGTTCGCGTACCGTTTTGTAACGTTGCGGCCCGGGTTTCCACCCATAAAAAGGCCTTCAGTAACGGTTTGACCTGATTGAGCAATAGCTCTCCGGCCGGGGTCAGGACAGCCCTGCGGCCTTCCGGGGTCAGCAGCGTTACGCCAAGTCGCTCCTGTAACAGTGCCAGATTGTAGCTTACCGAAGACTGGCTACGGTTGGTCTCTTCCGCCGCTTTAGCGAAGCTGCCCAGCTCCACCACTTTCTCCAATAGGGCCCACTGCTCGAGGGTTGTTTTGTGCATAACTCATCTAATAATTGAATGAATTTGATGCAAACATAGCGTTATTCATCCAATTTTTGAAGCGTTAAGATCCTCACATCAAGTAAGAGGAGAACGAATATGAGCGCGTTTGATAAACATGATTTGAGCGGATTTGTCGGCAAACATCTGGTCTATACCTACGATAATGGCTGGAATTACGAGATCTACGTGAAAAACGACACTACGCTGGATTACCGCATTCACAGCGGTATTGTGGGAAATCGTTGGGTGAAAGATCAGCGGGCCTATATTGTGCGGGTCGGGGAGAGCGTTTATAAAATTTCGTGGACCGAACCGACCGGGACCGACGTCAGCCTGATCGTAAACCTGGGTGACAAACTCTTTCACGGCACCATCTTTTTCCCTCGCTGGGTGATCAATAATCCGGAAAAAACGGTCTGCTTCCAGAATGACCATATTCCGCTGATGATGTCGTACCGCGATGCCGGCCCGGCGTATCCCACCGAGGTGATTGATGAGTTCGCGACCATCACTTTCGTACGTGACTGCGGCGCGAACAACGATGACGTTATTGCCTGTGCGGCGAGCGAGCTGCCGAAAAACTTCCCGGAAAATTTACGCTAAAGCTTCCAGGCGCTGCACGGCGTCTGCGGTTAGGGTAAACGGCGTGGGGGTGCACACCGCCAGGCTCAGGGTATCGAGCTGGCACTGGCTGACGGAGAGTGAGGAAGTTAGCGCGGTACTGTCGACGCTGACGATTTGCCAGGCGCTACCGCCGCGCTGTTTCACGATAGCTTCTTTACGCGTCCAGATGCGCCAGAACGCCGCCAGCTGTTGCTCCGGGCGTTCGGCCTCGACTTCGGCATGTTCACCAAGACTGAATACCGTATTTGCCAGCGTTTGCCAGTTATCGCGCGGGCGCACGACTTCAATATCGCAGCCGACTTCCCCTTCGTCGCTGAGCAGCAGGGCGATATCATCACCGCTGTGGCTGAGATTGAACCACAGCGGCGTGTCAGCAGAAAAGGCCGGTTTTCCTTGCTCGCCATAGACGATGTCCGGTAATGGCGAAAGGGCATGGGAAAGCAGCACGCGACCTGCCAGCCAGCGCGCACGGCGAGCACCTTGCGGCGCTTGCTCACTCAGTGCGGCAGGCAGTGCGCCAGCGCTTAAAACAGAAACTTTCCCAAGAACGATCCGGTACATATCACGGCCAACGTTTAATGATGATAGAAGTATTTATGCCGCCAAACGCAAAGTTGTTGCTCTGCAAAAACTCGCAATCAATCTTGCGGGCTTCACCCATAATGTAATCCAGCGCGCCACAATTGGCATCTGGCTGACTCAAATTTAGCGTAGGCGCAAACCAGCCTTCACGCATCATTTGCAGACTCATCCAGGCCTCTAGTGCGCCACAAGCGCCAAGGGTATGTCCAAAATAGCTTTTAAGCGAGGATAGCGGAACATTATCACCATAAATTGCAGAGGTTGCCTGACTTTCTGCAACATCACCACGATCGGTTGCGGTTCCGTGCGCTGAAATATAGCCGATATCCCGGGCACTAATACCTGCCATATTCAGTGATTTTTCCATGCAAATCTGCATTGTTTCGCGCTGCGGCTGGGTGATATGGGCAGCATCGCAGTTAGTGGCAAAGCCAACGATTTCACCATAAATCGTTGCTCCGCGCGCTTTAGCGTGTTCCAGCTCTTCCAGCACTAGCGTACCTGCGCCTTCTCCGATGACCAGACCATCGCGTTTTTCATCGAACGGGGAGGGGGTGGTTTTCGGTTCGTCGTTGCGCTGGCTGGTCGCGAATAGCGTATCAAACACGGCGGCTTCGGAAGGACACAGCTCTTCTGCACCGCCGGCGACCATCACCGTTTGATAACCGTGTCGAATGGCTTCCCATGCGTAACCAATTGCCTGGCTACCGGATGTGCAGGCGCTGGATGTCGGGATGACTCGCCCACGCAGACCGAAAAACAATCCGGTGTTAACGGCAGTGGTATGCGGCATCATTTGCACGTAGGTCGTGCCAGTGATGTTATTGGTGTGTTTCTCGGTCAGCATGGTCGCGAACTCGCTCACTGGACCGGTACTACCGGTTGATGAACCATAAGCGATCCCGGTTTCACCGTTAGTCAGTACCCGATCGCCAATCAGCCCGGCCTGCTCAAGCGCCAGCTCTGTTGCGCGGGTGGACATCAGCGATACGCGCCCCATGGCGCGAATTCGCTTGCGGGTATAGTGTTCCGGCAGAGTGAAGTCGTCGATCGGCGCTCCCAGCAGTGTGTGCAGTCCGTCATAAACCTGCCACTCCGGCATTTTGCGTACCGCATTTTCATATGCCAATAACCTGGCGGAGACAGCCTGCCAGTTTTCCCCAAAGGCGGTGACGCCGCCCATGCCTGTAATCACGACACGACGTGTCATAACATCCCTCCATTGATGGAAATCACCTGGCGAGTTACATAGCCCGCCACATCCGACATTAAATAACTGGCAAGCCCGGCGACTTCTTCAGCCTGACCTATTCGTTTCATGGGAATCATCGACATCGCCTCTTTCAATGCGGCTTCTTCCATCTCGATCATCCCGGTATCAATGAGTCCCGGCGCAATGCAGTTTACGGTAATTTTGCGTTTTGCCAGTTCGATAGCCAGCGCTTTGGTGGCACCAATAATTCCGGCTTTTGCCGCACTGTAATTGACCTGACCGCGGTTGCCCATCACGCCCGAAACCGAAGACAGTGTGATGATACGGCCCCCCTGGCGTGCGCTGATCATCGGCATAATGCACGGATGAATGACGTTGTAAAAGCTGTCGAGGTTGGTATGGATCACCGAATCCCAGTCGTTATCACTGAGCGCAGGGAAAGCGGCATCCCGAGTGACTCCAGCGTTGCTGACAATGCCGTACCATGCGCCGTTTGCCTCAATATCTTGCGACAGTATTTCACGGCACTGCTCGCGATTGGCAACGTCAAATGTCAACAGGCGCCCTACGCCGCCAGCGGCGAGGATAGCATCCAGCGTTTCTTGTGCTCCTTGCACATCGCGATGATAGTGTACGCCGACCACAAAACCGTCCGCGGCCAGTTGTCTGGCGATGGCGCGACCGATACCTTTGCTGGCACCCGTAACTAAAACTGAACGGCTCATGTGGACGCTCCTTGTTGAAATAGCGTGTTAATTTCTTCTGATGTTGGCTGGAAGGTGTTGACTCGACCGGTTGCCAGCGTCTCGTTGTCTGCCTGGATGGCACATTCAAAGCTACCGAATCGTGCATCCTGCATCAGCAATTTGACATGGATGCTCAGCTTCTTCCCGGCAGGCAGAACACCTGTAGCACAGACTAACTCACGTGCGCCCAGTACCATGCCTAACGTAATACTCGCCTGACCTTGTTGCTGGCGGTGCCAGCCAGACCAGACGCCAATGGTCTGCGCCATCAGTTCTAGTGCGAACCAGCCAGGCAGATTGCCATCAGGGTCGAGAAAAGGGGCCAGTACGCTGTTTGCTGATACTGTCACGTGGCAGGTGGCGGTTTCGTCCGCCACACTGACGACCTCTTCAAGAAGCAGCATCGGCGCATCATGCGGTAAATAGTCACCCGGTGGTAAAAAGTGGCTCATGAGGTTCTCCCGAGCAGGATGCTGGCATTATTGCCACCGAAGGCAAACGAATTAGACAAGATAACCGGGCGAGTCAGCGACTGCGGCTGTTCAATGATGCCGCAGGCTGGCAATGTTTCATCGCGTGGCGATTGGCTAAAATCCTGCGGTGGCAGCGGCAGTTCGCGTTGCAGAATCAGCATACTGATCGCTGCTTCGGTGATCCCCGCAGCGCCCAGCGTGTGCCCGGTCAGATGTTTGGTTGAACTGCACGGGACCGTTTCGCCAAATAGCGCGCTCACGACGTTGGACTCAATCTGATCATTTAACGGTGTGGCGGTTCCGTGCAGATTGATATAGCCCACGTGTTCCGGCGTCATTCCTGCGTCGTTAAGCGCCTGGCCGATGGCGCGAATGGCACCTTCCCCCTGTGGATGGGGAGCCGAAATATGGTACGCGTCGCTGGATTCGCCGACGCCAAGGAGCGCGATAGGCTGTGGCTCGCGGGTTAATACCATCAATGCGGCGCCTTCGCCAATGGTGATCCCACAACGGTCGCGGCCAAACGGCTGACACAGCGTTGGGGAGAGTGATTCCAGACTGTGGAATCCGTTGATTGGCATTCGGCTTAGCGTATCCGCACCGCCGACAATGGCGATATCGACCAGACCTGATTCGATCAAACGACGTCCGCTCATGATAGCCCTTGCACTGGACGAGCAGGCGGTTGAGAGCGTAAAGGCCGGGCCATCCAGCGCCAGCCAGTGGCTAAGAAAACGCGACGGATCGCCCAGTTCCTGTTGCGGATAGCGCCAGTCAGTGCTCTCTTTGCCGTTGAGCATCAAATCTACGTGAACGTCACCCTCATCCAGACCGGAGGTGCTGGTGCCGAGAACAACAGCAATACGATCGCGACCAAATCGGGCGATAGCGTCGTCCACCTGTGGCTGGATTTGCATCAGTGCTGCCAGCAATAGCTGGTTGTTGCGCGAACGATGAGCGCTAAAGTGCTGAGGAATAGCGGGCAGCTCACCGTCAACGCCTGCTAACACTGCGGATGGGTGTCCTTGCAGCCAGCCCGTGCGCGGGCGCATTCCCGGCGCTACGCCACGAGTGAGGTTGGCTGCGATTTCATCAGTGTTATTGCCCAACGCATTAATCATGCCAACGGCAGAAATGTAGATCATCTCAGTCACCCAGGTATTGAATGGTGATGTGGTATTTAAAAACGTGCTGTTCAATGCTGATCGGTTCGCGTTTTCCTTTTCGATTCAGATACGTGATTTCCGTGACCACTTTGCCGCGGGCATTGCGCAGCTCACGCGTGTCACCCGTATCGACGAGCGTCCAGCCTGTGGGTAATTGCGGTTGCCAGGCGCTAATCGGCCAGTGACTGAGCATCACGTCAGCCAGCACCTGGCTGGCTGGCGGCAATTGTGGAACGATGATCGATTGCTCGGTGTGCAGTCCTTTTTCATCGTAAGTCACGAGGAACAGGCGAATGCCGACTGATGACAGCCCGGCAAGTGTGATTTTCTTGTCATCAGCATTGAGCATGACCAACAGTGACTGAGTTTTGCCGTTGAAACTTCCGGTTAGTAGCTGTTGTGAATTCACCGCGGGAGAAATCCCCGGGGCAGGTAGCGTTACACGAGTCCCCGGCTCTAACCAGGCTTGCGGGCGGCCTTTCTGTTCCGGCTGCGAGTGGCTGCAACCGGCCAGCAGCAACGTGGCGACGAGCGCAGCGGTACGCCAGAATGTCTGTTTAATCATCTTCTTTTTTTCTCTTTTTTCCTGGCATAGCCAGCGGTGACAGCAGGAAGGCGGTGAAAATACCGCTCACTAGCACAATGCCAAAACTGCTGATTGCCTGAGTGGCGCTAAAGACCAGCATGCCGAGCGTCAGGAGCGTGGTCATCATCGCCAGCGTGATAGCCAGCAGCGATGTCAGTGGCGTACCGCGTGGATTACTAAAAAACAGCGTGTAGTTAATGCCAATTCCCAGTACCAGCACCAGTGCCAGCAGCGAGAACAGGTTGAGCGCATGACCGCTCAGGGCCAGTACCGCCAGACCGCAACCTAAAGACAGCACTGAGGGGACCAGGCTAATTAAGCCCTTACGCCAGCCAAGCCGAATGACGGCGCCACAGGCAATCACCGCCAGCGCAATGCACAGCAGACCGGTCAGAATATGGCGATAAAGGGCAAACAGGTTGTCAAAGCTGCTCTTACGATCCACCCACGCCACGCCGGAATATTTCGCGCTGAGCGTATTTAAAGCATCACTTTGTTTCACCCCTTCAACGGGAACCAGTACGCTGCTTTCGCCATCAGCCAGAGACAACCATAGCAAGCGCCAGCCTTCACTGGCCGGGCTGGCAAGCCAGGCATCGACGGTTACGGGCATGGCGCTAAGATCGGGGTTCACCGTTGCCAGACCGGCGTTGTTTAAGGCTTTCGTGATGGCGGGCGCGGCATCTTTTAGCAGAGACAGATCCTGCTGTTGCCGGGCGAGTGAATTCAGCGGAATGGTGCGATATCCGCTGAGTAACCCGTCTTTTTTTGCCTGTTCCAGCGCGGGGATAAAGGTTTCCAGCCGCTCCAGCGTTTGCTGAGCGGATTTGCCGTACACCACAAACCACTTCTGGTCGACGCTTTGCCCGGTCAGGGCGGTAATTGCTTTTTCCTGAGCAAGAATTTCCTGCGGCAGCGCCTGTAACTGGGAGATATCATCGTCTACGCGTAGCGTCGCCATACCTGCCAACGAGAACAACGCCAGCGCCACCGGCAGGCCAACGGATAATTTCTTATTCCGCCGCCATGCAGCAAGCCAGCGTAGCATGAGTACCATTGCCGGCACTGGGCGTACCGGCAACCGACGACACAACCACGGGTGCCAGAAAATGACCGTCAGGCAGGAGGCGCTCAGACCTACCGCCGCGAATACCGCCATCTGGCGAATACCGGGGAAGGGGGCCAGCATCATAATCAGATAAGCCGCTACGGTGGTGAGTAGAGCCAGGAGCAGGGCATTGCGCACTTTGGCAAGGCTTTGCCATGGCGATGTTTCCGCACCGTGCACCATCCGTTCGGTCAAATAGTAGAGCGTATAGTCGGCGGAAATACCGATGATGCTCATGCTCATCACCAGCGTCATCAGATGGAGCTCGCCAAAAATCAGCAGCGTGACGACGGTCCCCGCCAGCGCACCAATGCCAATCGAAATCAGGCACAGCAGCAGTGGACGCAGCGAACGAAATACAGCCACGATGAGCAGGATCACCCCGAGCACAGTGGCTATGCCGAGGGTAGAGATATCTTGTTTCGCCTGCTGGCTGGCGTAATCGCTATAGAACAGCGTCCCGCGAGACAGCAGTTGAGCCTGTGGATAGTGGGCTTTGAGCTCACCTTCCAGCGTATTCAGCGTGGTGACCAATTGATGCGTCTGTTGCATATCAAACGATGAGCCGGTCAACTCGCCATGTAACAGATACCAATAGTTGCCTTGCTCATCCTGGGTGACAAGCCAGCCGTCCATCAGGCGCAGACGCTGCCCGGTTTTGGCCATGGCCAGCTGCGAGCCTCGCATCAGCATGAAAGGATCGTTTTGTAGCTCTTTGCCACTGACGCCGGAGAATGCGGAGTAAAGTTGGGACAGGATCCACTGGCCCTGTGCTTCGCCGCCGTTTTGCAGCCGGGCGCGGGTCTCGTTATCTATAAGTCCGTTACGATGTTGCCAGAAGAATGCCCCCCAGGCCTGCTGGCTGTCGGCATCCATTGGACCTTTTACCTGGGCTAGCGCGTGCGATTTTTGCAGTAAAGCCAGCCAGTCCCGGGCTATCGCTGGGTCCGGTTGCTTACCGGGACTCACCAGCCAGACCACCTGACGGTCAAGGCGCTGCATAAATCCCTCGTTCAGATCCGGAGGTATAGCGCCCAGCGTCTGCTTTGGCAACATGGCCAGCACGCTGCTGTTAAGGCGGGCCTGAGGTAGCAACGTCAGAAAGATGCCCAGCAGAAGCAGGCAGACGACTCCCCATAACAGCGCGGGGCGTTTACTGGGCGGCAAAGCGTTGGCGTTCGTCATCGGTCAGTTGCGCTGGCGTTAGTTGGTGTTGGGAAAGCGCGATATCGGTGCGATCCCCCTGCTTATCGTTGAGATGAATGCTCTCCAGGTAAGTCTTTCCGGCTAAATCAATCGTCGCAAAAATCTTATCCAGCGGTGTGGTGATTGGCGTCAGGCGTAGCGTCCAGCGACCTTCTCCTAAGTCTGCAAACTCCACGCGGAAGTTTTGTTCCAGCACTTTACGATCCGCCTGGAATAACGCCCGTAGCAGATGATTAAACTGGAACATTTGCGGGTTATTCTCAGCGGTAATGGTCTGCGGTGGTTGACCGTTAATTGCCTGAACCATCCGTTTGTCGTCCAGCAGCAGCTGCATCGGGAACGGGGAGGTTTGATCCCACAGCAACCCCTGGTCGCGGGCGATCAACATCTTGCCCTGAGATCGCAGCGGCTGCGGCAGATCCTTTATCGTCCGGGTTTGATCGAAGTGGGCGCGAACCACCGGTTGTTCGGTAAAACGCTGTTGTAGGGAGTCGAGCGTCAGGGCACTGACGAAAGGGCTGACGAGCAGCACGAGCAATGGCCATAATTTCATGGTGTCACTCCCATCCGTTCAAACAGAATATCCGGGCTGACAAAGCACAGTTCACGGCTTTTTTCGTCGACGGCGACCTGGATGGTGTAGCCTGTTGTGGCGCGTTTACCTGTTTCGGCATCAAAAATTTCGTAGCCGATACGCAGGCGATTTTCGTACTCTTTAATTTGGGCGCGTACACGGATACGCTGCTCGAAAGTCAGCGCATTGCGATACTTCACCCGAGTGTCGACCACGGGCCACAGATAGCCAGATTCTTTCATCTGCCGATAGCCATAATCGAATTGGTTCAGCAGTGCCTCACGGGCAATCTCGAAGTAACGGAAGTAGTTACCATGCCACGCTACGCCCATCATATCGACGTCGTGAAACGGAATAGTTAGCTCGACTTCAGCCGTAAAGCGGGGATCGTTAAGCACCCTTTACTCCTTGTCATTGGTATCCGGCAGTTGCCAGAAATCGAAAAAGTTAAACCAGTCGAGGGGCGACTGAAGCGCATAGTGCTCAAGGCGTTCGGCGTAGAGATCGACAGTATTCTGTAATGCCTGTTGTCGTGTGGCGCGCGGTAAGAGCAGTGGGTCGGCAAACGGTTCGCAGTAGATGTGGAGTTTCTCCTGCTGGCGCAGGGCAAAAATCAGATCTACAGGGCAGCGTAAAATAGACGCGAGAATAAACGGGCCCTGAGGGAATGGCGCGTTTTGCCCCATAAAGCGGCTCCAGCACACGCGCCACTCGCCGCCGCGTTGGGGATTGACTGCGATGCGATCGCCTACGATGGCTACCCATTCACCGCGCTCCAGTTTCTCTTTGAGCAGAATGGCAGTATCTGGACCAATACTGTTCACCGGGAGCAGATTTAATCCAGCCTGCGGGGCCATCTCTTGCATGATTTGTTTAAAGCGTTGGGCGTTATCGCTAAATACCAGCGCATTGATTGTTTTACTGCCCTGTAGCTGGGCCAGTGCCCGACAGGCCTCGACATCGCCAAGATGTGAAGCCAGTAGCAGTTTTCCCCGAGGATCGCTGATATTCAGCGTCGTTTCTGCACCTGGTGCAAAAATCACATCGCGACCGAAGTGCAGCTCACCGCGCCAGCTGGCAATCTTATCCAGCATCGCGCCGCCAAAACGCAGGAAATGCTGATAACTGGTCAGGTTTGGCGGTACTGGCATCCTCCGTGTGATCAGTTGCGCCCTTACGCGGCTAATCCAGCGTTGAGAGGCTTTTCGGGCAGTTGAAGCGCTGAGCCAGTATACGCCGACGACAGGATACAGCAGCAGGGAGAAGGCTTTGCGACCCAGTACACGCCAGACCAGTAGCATCAGGCGCATTCCCCACAACCCTTTGACTTCCTGTTGCTGCGCCCAGTGTGTCGATGAACGACGACAAAGCAGGGAGGGGATGCGTGGCAACATGCCAAAGAACAGGCGAGTGTGCATCAATGAAATGTGCAAATTGTCTTTAAGCGCGTCGAAATGGGATAGCCCGTCCTGCGGATAGGTGACTCGCGTGGGGATAAAATAGCTGGTGTTGCCTTGCCAGTAGAGGCGCACCATCACTTCAGTATCAAAATCCATCCGTTTGCCGAGCGTTACGCGCTGTGCAAGTTGCAGTGTAGGGGCCACCGGATATACCCGGAAGCCGCACATACTGTCTTTGAGTTGCAACGAGAGCGTTTCTATCCACACCCAGATATGGGTTACCCAACGACCGTACAGGCGCGAGCGAGGAACCGAATCATCGTAAATCGGTTGTCCGGAAATCAGTGCTGTCGGATGTTCTTTTGCCAATGCAAGCAGCCTGGGAATATCTTCAATGGCATGTTGCCCGTCGGCATCGACCTGCACGGCATGACTGAACCCGGCATCTGCCGCCGTCTGCATTCCGCGAATAACCGCTGCGCCTTTGCCTGCGTTAATGGGCAGGCGAATTAACGTCAGATTGCTGTATTCTGCCGCCAGGCGTGCCAGTTCATCTCGTGTAGTCTCGTCGCTGCCATCGTCCACCACAATGCAGGGGAGATTGAACGGCCGAAGACGATCCAACACGTCTGACATCATCGCGCCGTGGTTGTAGCAGGGGATCAACACGCACGGGGAAAAGGTCAGCGGCATAACCGAATCTTCCCGCTGCTGGCGGTATGGCGCACGTCACCGTCGTGGCGCTGGTAGCTAAAAGAGAGCATCTGACGCGCTTCCTGCCAGCTCAGACTCAGGGTGACAGTGGCCTCTGGCAATAGCGGTGACTGGAACTTCACGTTTTGAATACTGTGAAAACGCCAGCCTGGGACCAGCAGCGTGGTGGCGTAATCCATCGCCCAGTTCAGCTGTGCAACGCCCGGCAGCAGTGGCTGCACGCTAAAATGCCCGCTGAACCAAAACAGAGACGGGTCGAGTTGTAAAACAATCTCAGCCTGATGAGGCAGTGCCTGATGGCGCTCGATTTCATGGGGTTTCATGAAATAACTCCTGTAATTGCGCATAGACACGCTTGTTCATACTGTTGACCGGAATCTCATCAATCACCCGCCAGTAGCGGGGAACCGCGACAGGCTCCAGCCAGGGCAGCAGCGAACGTCGCCAGGTCAGTTCTTGCGGTTTACCACCGCACTCAAGCCAGCGTTGCCGGGCTTCGTCATTCAGTACCAGCAGGACGCCAACGCCCTGACGTCCTCCACGTGAGACCGGCAATGCCGCGACTTCACAGATACCATCCAGTGCCAGTAAACGTTGCTCCACTTCGCTGAGTGAAATGCGTTTCTCTTCAATTTTGACCACCCGTCCGCGTCTGCCCATCAGGCGGAACTGTCCGTTTTCGATAAACTGCAGAACATCATCGAGTAACAGGCCATCATCAGCGTTAATTAGCGGTGAAAACACACGAAATGCGTCGTCTTCTGGCTGGAATCTGACGCCGGGAAAAGGCAGCCATGCCACATCATCCTGATGGCGATAGCGCCACGCAAGGATCCCGGTTTCAGTGCTGCCGTAGATCTCATCGGGCCAGACATTAAGCCAGTCAGCAGCCTGCGTGACGTCCTGCCAGGGCAGCATACCGCCCGCAGACAGAATCAGTTCTACCGGCGGCGGTGTCAGGTTGTGGTCGAGGCGTTTCAGAAACGCCGGGCTGCTGATAAACGCATACCGATGCTCAGCGCTCAGCGCCGCCAGTTGTTCGGCATACCAAAGCATCGCCGCGTGCAGCGGCAGGCCTAAGGCCATCGGCAAAAAAATACGGAATGTCAGGCCATACAGATGTTGCGGTACCACTGACGCGACCACCCGGCAACCTGCCAGACGATCGGCAAAGCGTGTAGCGAGCAATGCCGCTTCGCTATCCAGACGAGCGATCGGTTTGATCACGCGTTTCGGCTGGCCGGTCGAACCGGAAGTGAATAGCTCCACAAAGGCGTCACTGCGTATTGCTGGGAACGTGATGTCGTGAGCCACGGATGTCATGGCGGAGCTGACCACCCGCAGCGTTCCCTGCCAGTCCATCGCTTTATCGCTCAGTACGCCGTCAAACAGCAAGTGCTGCTCGTTTAACAACGAAACGCGACAATGTCCTGGGATCACCGGTGTTTTGCCGGCATGGAGTGTTGCCAGCAGTGCGACGATGAATAAATAGCTGTTCTCGAAGCACAATGCCCAGCGCTCACCTTCCTGCTGTCGCAGATATGCTAGCAACTGGGCCACATCATGGCGCAGATGGCCAAGCGTCCAGGTATGCTCTTCCTGCCACGCAACAGGAACGTCGTCCGGACGTGGGGCACAGAGCCATTGAGCGAGTGTGAGGGGCTGCTTCATTGGGTATCTCGTTTTATCACCAGTTGGCGAATTAACCACTCGCCTACCATCAATGTTCCCATTAGCAGATAGGAAACCATGCCGTTCCAGGTGGTCCACAGGGTCATATCGCCATTCAGTGCGGTAAAGAGCGCAACGCTGCCATTGATGATGAAAAAGGCGCACCAGATTTGTGTCACACGGCGCGTGTAGCGCACGCCCGCATCGGGCAGATTTGGGTCGCGCAGTCGTGCCAGACGTTCAACAATGGGCATTGCTGACCATAACGATCCACCAAAAACCGACAGCATAACGGCGTTTACCACTACCGGATAAAACAGCAGCAGCTGGTGCGTTTTGAGCAGATAACTGGCAATGCACAAGGTTATACCCGCGACCGCCACTACCTGGGTCACGACGCGCAGCGGCCCCGCCTGTCGCCGGGTCTGGCGAAAGCGTAAAAAAAGGAGTAGCGCCATCAACGGTAGCAACCAGTGCAGACTGTTATGCGCCAGGCCAAACCAGATCAAAAACGGCCAGGCCAGCAACAGTAGACCTGTCAGCAGTTGTACGACTGGCAACGAGCGTGTGCCCGACACGGAGAATTACGCTTCTTTGAGAAGGCGTTCTACCGCATCGACGACATCTTGTACGGTGCGTACTGCTTTGAACTCTTCCGGCTTGATTTTCTTACCGGTTTTCTTTTGCAGATGCACGATCATGTCGACGGCATCGATGCTATCGAGTTCCAAATCTTCGTACAGGCGCGCCTCAGGCTTGATATCTTGCGGATCAACTTCAAACAGCTTGACCAGCAGCGAGGAAACTTCAGCGTAAATGGCTTTTTGTTCGGTCATAACGGACTATCCTCAGGCACGTTGCGCGTGAATGAAAGATGCCAGCGTGGCGACGGAGAAGAAGTGCTGACGCATTTCTTCGCTCTCTGCTGAGAGGATCACGCCATACTCGTTTTTCACCGCCAGACCCAGCTCCAGGGCATCGATTGAGTCCAGACCTAAGCCATCGCCAAAGAGTGCCGCTTCGGTTTCAATATCATCAGCTGTCAGTTCGTCGAGATTCAATGTCGTTATAATGAGATTTTTGATTTCAAGATAAAGCGCTTGCATCATTAATTCCTGAAAGAGGTAAAGTACCTGGTTGTAATTGAAGCAAAAGATGCCGGTTCAACTGCCTTGCGGCCAGCGCCGGTTCTTGTGAGTTTGCGTCGTAAAATTGGTCGATCTTAACTCGTTCGTGTACTGAAATGGTAAACATCGGTTTTACAGATGGGACGTTGTACCATTGGCTTTCTTTATCCAGCATTTGTTCGCTGCAGTTAATAGTCACTATGCGTAAATCACTGCTGCAGCGCACGGCGATATTTGCTGCACCACGCTGTAACGTCATTGCTTCTCCGGGGCGTGTACGGGTTCCCTCGGGGAAAATTAAAATGGTATCGCCTTGCTCCAGACGTTGCTGGCAAGCGGGCAATAGCGCATCAGCCTGGCTGTTAATCAGATAATCTGCGGCCCGGACTACGCCGCCGAGAAAAGGATTTTTTAGTAGTGCACTTTTCACCAGACAGTCGGTTTCTGGCATGACCGAGGCCAGTAGGACATAGTCGATGAGCGTCGGGTGGTTGGCGACGACAAGACACCCTTGTTCGTTGCGTAAAATGTCTCGTCCTTCAATTTGGTAATCCAGCACGCCTAGCCGCTTCGCCACGGTTAAGAAGAGACGAAAACTGGCAGCGATACTGCGTCTGGCGATACGCCGACGTCGGGCTTTATCCCATACCGCGATCAGCAGGACGTTAAACCAAATCGTAGACAGGAGGAGCCCGCCGAGGCCAAACAGGGCAAAGCAAAAACCGGTCATCACCAGTCGCCATACCCGGTTAAGCCGCAGGATCATCGTGCTCATCCCTGACTCCACTGCCACTGTACGCGTTCGCCAGGCAGGGTAAACGCCCTGGCATCTTGTAAGTAATGTTGTAAAAACAACAGGCTTTGCGGCAATGTTGTCTCGCTCTGTGCGCTGTGTGGACGGGTTTCACATTGCCAGCTATCACCGGATTCAATAACCAGCGCGACGGCAAACGGCCATGTTGGCATGTCTGGTGGTAACTGTGGGTGATAAAACTCGGGCAGAAAACCGTCGAAATCGACCATCAATACGCGCTGATATCCCGCCTGCAACAGCCCGATGACTTCGCATAACCCCTGCTGGAATGTATCCCTGCCAGCAGAAAGCGAGGAGGAGACAATCGGTTTTTTCGCGGCGATGGTCAGGTTACCCACAGCAGAGTTATGGACAGAGAGGGCGAAATCGGTCGGTGAGAGTGCCTGCTCAGTCGCGAGAGCGTGCAGGATCCTGTAGTTACGCTCCAGTTCACCATGGCGGCTGGTATACAAAACGGCATTGATATCATGACGACGTAACATCGCCAGACCGCAATCGACGGCCAGTTTGCTGCCGGAACTGAGGCGGCGAGCTGTCATCATCGGTAACTCATTGAGCTTAGCCAACGGCGCGGTGGGATCGATGGCGTGCGAAAGCCGTGACCATTCATGCCACTGTTCTGTTTCGCTTAACCCAGGCGCCCTGGCCTGCCAGTCGATAATATTGAAAGCAAATTTCATCAACGCGTATCCGCGGTAAATCGGTTGTTCCGATTGTTTCTTATTTTTTCTTCTGACATATCAATAAAGTATGCCCAACACCTAAGTTATCGTGGCGTTCATCTACCTGAAAACCTGCCTGATTCAGATAGTGATAAAACTTCTCTACGCTGTAGAAACGGCTGTTGCCATTCGCCATACAGGTAAAATAAAGCGAAGACGCATTCAGGCTAAATGAGGCCGCCTCAAATTTTTGGGCATCCCAAAACAGCTCCATAATGCACAGCTTCGCGCCTGGCTTCATCACCCGAGCAACGTTGCTTAGCATAGCGATAATTTGTTCCGGGGAAAAACAGTCCAGGAATTGACTCATCCACCAGATATCAGCGCCGTCAGGTAAAGGCGAGTCGCTAAGCATATCCACAGCATGGAAATTTATGCGATGAGATAATCCTGCATTTTCTATATTTTCGCGGGCAAGTGCAATTTGTTGCGGCAAATCTAAGAGGGTGACTGTAATATTGTCATCATGCTGACAACAACGTAATGCCCATTTTCCGGTATTTCCGCCGACATCGTACAGGGTTGCAGGGGCGCTGGCGAATACATATGGCAATGCGGCATCAAATGCACCATCTGAATAGTAATGATCAAAAGCAAACCAACTTTCACGCGCAGCCAGCGGTAATTGTGATAGCGCAGGATAGATTGTTGGCCAGTCGCCAAAAATTTTTAGTCCCGCGGGTTTTCCATCTTTCAACGCATTTTCAAGATAGAACAATCCTTGGTAGCAAACATCCTGAGTGAAGTCCATATTCACGCGCGTCATCGTGTCATGTAAAAGAAAATGACCGACTTTAGCGAGGTAATAATATCCTTCTTTGTGGGTAATGATTCGCCCACTTAACCCCATATCCAACAGGATGCTGGCGGCATATTCGTTGATGGTGCTGTTTTCGGTAATTTCGTCGAGCGTGGCGCCGCGTTTACCTTGCTTGTCTAGCCAGGTGAGTACTCCCGCATTTCGCAGACACAACGCGGTTTGAAAAAGCATAGGGGCAAAGGCGATACGTTGTGCTTCAGTAATGGCATCCAGTGCGCTAAGCGAATCCTGTTCGTACATGTGGGGACAACCTGTTAAATGGCAGATAATAAGAGTATCGGGCCTTTTCGGCCCGACTTTAGGCATAATTACAGATTGGCACCGGCTGACAGATTAAGCTGGATGTCTTTATCCAGATTGCGTACCCAGCGGTTATAGTTTTTGTGAATTTTTCCACCAGAGGCCTGCAGGTTGAGGCTGCTGTCGTATTTGATGTCATAGCTGGTGGCGGTATAAGTGATACGGACTTCAGCCACATGATCGCGGGTTTGTTGGCGAGCTTTAATAACACCTGGTCCGGCTTCAGACATGACCCATTGGCGTTGAATACCGGCTTTCAGGATCGCGGTTTTAACCTGGTCCTGAGTATGTCCCGCGCTCACACTGGTATGAACTTGATCAATCGGCGCAGTACGTGCACAACCCGCCAGAGCACCGACAACGGCAATGGCCGCAAACCACTTAATATACTGTTTCATTAAAGCTCCCTATCAAAGTACCGTTTATACGTGTTAAATAATAAACTCCGAAATCATGGGCACCTTGTATTGCCTATGATTATATTTAAGCTAAATTAGCATTTTATTTCATATGATTGGTAGCAAGGTAATGAGATGACCGGATAGTAATACCCCAGGACTTTCTTCAACGTAAATTTTTCAGCATCATCATTGGCGAGAAGTATAGATTTTTAGAGAAAATGTATCAAATAAAATAACCTTTAAAGATAAGTAGATAGTTTACGTTAAATACTTTGGGGGGATTCATTTTTTTTTATGCGTTTTGGCAAAGAAACCATCATCTTGGCTTATGTATTTTCTTTATAAAGAATGAAATCCCTTTCACTCTTTATTTAAGATAAGCTTCTATATATAACTACGTTGGCGTCATTTTAACGGTCATATAAAAATATAAAAACTACCTCGGTTGGTAGTTTTTCAGGGAAGCCGACTTTTGGGTCTGCCTGGCCCCAGCAAAATGGCCAGTTTGCTGCCGCCTGTGGTCGTTTCCATCCAGATTTTACATACGCTGGTTAACGGCACGGAGAGCAACATGCCGACCGGACCGAGCAGCCATCCCCATACCAACAGAGAGAGGAAGACGATTAGCGTCGATAATCCCAGCCGATGCCCCATCATTCGGGGTTCGAGAATGTTGCCAATCACCATATGCACCACCAGAAACAGTGCGCCAACCAGCACGCATTCGTAAATGCCATTAAATAGCAGTGCCTGGATCATGGGCGGGACGGCGGAAATGACCGAGCCAATGTTGGGCACGTAGTTCAACAGGAATGCCAGTACACCCCACATCAGAGCAAACTGAATCCCCATCAGTGCCAGTCCCAGCCAGATTATGGCACCGGTCCATAAGCTGAGCAGCGTTTTCAGCGCCAGATAGTGTGACACGCCCTTCAGCGCCCGATGTAGCCCCGCAATGTGGATTTGCGGATTATTCAACGCAAAACGCATCTTATAGGGGACATGACGCACTTCAAACAGCATAAAAACTACCGTCATCACCAGCAGAAAGACGCTGGCCATGGCACCAGAAAGACTCGTCATCAGCGTGGTTGTGAAGGTCATCAGCTTGTCAGAGTCCATGCGTTGCAGCATGCGCTCCGGGGACATATGCAGATTCAGAAAAGGCACCATCTCTTGCAAATACAGAACCTTGCGCGTTAGCTCCTTATTGTATTTTGGCAGCAGGTCCATGAATTCAGTGATTGATGACGCCAGCACGCCAACCAACGCCGTAAGAACGATCAGCATCACCACCACGACTAAGGTAATAGCGATTGGGCGACCGACTCCCCGGCGGATAAACCAGGTGACAAGTGGATTCAATACAATGGCAAAAAAGAGGGCCAGCAGCAGCTGCACAATGATATCCGCCGCAGCATGGATACCTGCGAGGATCACCACCAGAGCGGCCAGTTTGAGCAAAATGTGCAAACCCGTTTTATCGGGCTGGGTGGTTATCATGTCTTCTTCCTGTTTGCGTTTTTGCATTAAGTGTAGCGGCTGGCTTGCGACTGATATTCCTAAACTGGCTACTGATTTCTGCTCTGCAACATGGTAGAAATGAAACACTGTTGTGAAAACGTGGTGACCCTCCATGCCCGAACCCGTCGCTGAACCGACGCTTAGCGGTTTACGCCTGAACCTGCGTATTGTTTCTGTGGTGATGTTTAACTTCGCCAGCTACCTGACCATCGGCCTGCCGCTCGCGGTGTTGCCTGGCTACGTCCATGATGTAATGGGATTTAGCGCTTTCTGGGCTGGGCTGGTCATCAGCCTGCAATATTTCGCTACGCTGCTGAGCCGTCCGCATGCCGGTCGCTATGCCGATCTGCTGGGGCCAAAGAAAATTGTGGTATTTGGGCTGTGCGGCTGCTTTTTAAGTGGCCTGGGCTATTTACTGGCGGGATCAACGAACGGCTGGCCGTTGGCCAGTTTGCTGCTGCTATGTCTGGGGCGCGTGATTCTCGGGATCGGGCAAAGCTTTGCCGGGACCGGCTCTACGCTGTGGGGCGTGGGGGTGGTTGGCTCAATGCACATCGGACGGGTGATTTCCTGGAATGGCATCGTGACCTATGGCGCGATGGCGATAGGCGCGCCGCTGGGTGTTCTGTTTTATGCCTGGGGTGGCTTACAGGGGCTGGCGCTGACCGTGATGGGCGTGGCGCTGTTGGCAATCCTGCTGGCGCTCCCTCGTCCGGCGGTGAAGGCCAGCAAAGGCAAACCGTTGCCATTTCGCGCGGTGCTTGGGCGCGTCTGGTTGTACGGCATGGCGCTGGCCCTGGCCTCCGCTGGATTTGGGGTAATCGCTACCTTCATTACCTTGTTCTATGATGCCAAAGGCTGGGATGGCGCCGCATTCGCGCTGACGCTTTTTAGCTGCACGTTTGTCGGTACTCGTTTGTTGTTCCCAAATGGTATCAACCGCTTAGGCGGGCTGAATGTGGCGATGATCTGCTTTAGCGTCGAGATTGTCGGGCTGTTACTGGTCGGGATGGCTTCGATGCCGTGGATGGCGAAAATCGGCGTTCTGCTGGCCGGGGCTGGGTTCTCACTGGTTTTCCCGGCGCTGGGCGTGGTGGCGGTAAAAGCCGTTCCTCAGCAAAATCAGGGCGCTGCGCTGGCGACCTACACGGTGTTTATGGATTTATCGCTGGGGGTTACCGGGCCGCTGGCCGGGCTGGTCATGACGTGGGCGGGTGTGCCGGTTATCTATCTGGCGGCGGCAGGGCTGGTAGCGGTGGCGTTATTGCTGACCTGGCGGTTAAAAAAACGGCCTCAGGTGGTGTCACCGGAGGCCGCGTCATCGTCTTAACCGTTACTGGATAACCAGCGTGTTAATGATGTTTTCTGCGGTAGTCTGCGCTTTTTGCTGATCGTCAGCAGGCAGCGTGATTTGCAGCGTCAGCAGTTGGTTGTCCACTTTACCCAACACCACGGAAGAGTATGCGGTCTGGCCTTTGGCCGAGATGATGCTGTCTAACTGCTGCAGCGTGTGGCCTTTCAACTCAATAGATTTATTGGTGACGACCTGCAGCTGAGGGTCACGGCTACGCTGCTGATCTTCCAGACGTTTTGCCAGCACAGCCAGATCTTCGTTGGTGTTGTCGCCAACAATCACAATCACCGCTTTCTGGCCGGTTGCGTCAGAATATACGTGCATATTGTTCGCCTGGGTGCCTAGCTTGCCGCTCTGATCGGTCATATCAGCTGGCAGGGAAAAACTGAGTTTGCCGTCCAGCAGGCTGACCGGTTGTCCGGTGGCGTTACTTTCTGCGGCAGCACCCTCGGCTGGCGCTTTTGTATCGCTATTATCACAGGCCGCAAGCCCCATAACCAGCAGGCCAATACCGACATATTTAACCAGATTGCGCATTGACTTCTTCCTTTCGATAAACGGCCATAACGGCTCATTCGTCCATCTTATCACAACTCGGAAAATGAACCTTTAACTCGTCTGCAATGCAGAGATTTCAGATTTATCTGCCAGCCTTTTCAGTAACATATTCAGCAGCACGCCATACATTGGCAGGAAGAAAATAATGCTGATCAGCACTTTGAAGCAGTAATCGACCAGTGCGATTTCCATCCAGTGCTCGGCCATAAAGGCATCCGGGCTGCGCCAGAAGGCGATAAAGAAGAAGGCCAACGTATCGCTGATATTGCCAAACAGCGTGGACGCCGTCGGTGCCAGCCACCAGCGACGGTTCTGACGCAGGCGGTTAAAGACATGCACATCCAGAATTTGTCCCAGCGCGTAAGCCATAAAGCTGGCAGCGGCGATACGGGCGACAAACAGATTAAAGTGCAGCAGTGCGCCGAATCCTTGCCACGATCCCATATAGAACAGTGATGAAACGACATAGGAGATCAGCAGCGCGGGGATCATAACCGCAAAGATGATACGTCGAGCCAGCGGCGCGCCAAAAATACGCACGGTCAGGTCGGTCGCGAGGAAAATAAACGGAAAGCTAAACGCGCCCCATGTGGTATGGAAACCAAAAATGGAGATTGGAAGCTGCACCAGATAGTTGCTGGAGGTGATCACCAGCAGATGAAATAGCGATAGCCAGAACAACGCTTTTACGCGCTGAGTTTGTGTAAACGGAGTCATATTGTGACCTTTTTGTTGGATGGGGTGAGGGAACCCAATAAAAAACCGTCGCATGATACTGCTTTAAGAGCACATTGCAATGGTTGTTTTTCACGCAATCGTTAACCTGATTGGCTTACGCCACAACAGAGCGTAAAATAACGCCGTTTTTGTATGAATGAGACGACGATGAGCGACCTGTTTACTTCCCCCGACCATACTCTTGATGCCCAGGGGCTGCGCTGCCCGGAACCGGTAATGATGGTGCGTAAAACCGTACGCGGCATGCAGGCCGGTGAAACGCTGCTGATTGTCGCCGACGATCCGGCAACAACCCGCGATATTCCTGGCTTCTGTACCTTTATGGAACATGAGTTGGTGGCCAAAGAGACCGACTCGCTGCCGTACCGCTATCTGGTGCGCAAAGGGCAGTAATCTTGTTATGCCGGATGGCGCTAACGCTTCTCCGGCCTATAAAGACTGAGTAACCTGTAGGCCTGATAAGCGAAGCGCCATCAGGCGAGAAACAGGCACTACCCTTTACGCAACAACCGCAGCGCGTTAGCGGTCACCAGTACCGTTGCCCCCGTATCCGCCAGCACCGCCAGCCACAATCCGGTTATCCCGAGCAGCGTGGTGACGAGGAAAATCCCTTTCAGACCCAGCGCAATCGCAATGTTCTGGCGAATATTGGCATGGGTAGCCCGCGCCAGCTGAATCATTTGCACCAGACCACGCAGGCGGTTGTGGGTCAGGGCTGCATCGGCGGTTTCCAGCGCGACGTCGGTCCCGCTTCCCATCGCAATGCCGATGGTAGCCGCTTTCATTGCCGGGGCGTCGTTGATGCCGTCGCCCACCATCGCCAGCGGCGACTGTTGGTTAAGATGGGTAACGGCCTGCACCTTATCTTCCGGCAAGAGTCCCGCTTTGAATTCGAGGCCCAGTTCACCGGCAATGGCGGCCGCCGCACGCGGGTTATCGCCGGTCAGGATCACGCCTTTCACGCCAATCTGATTAAGCTCGCTGATGGCGCTGCGAGCGTCATCGCGCAGCGTGTCCTGTAGGGCCAGCACGCCGAGAACGGCATCGTTACGTAGCACCAGCACCACCGTTTGGCCCGCGCTTTCCAGCTCGCTAATCTGTCCGGCAAAGGCGTCGGCAGGCTGTTTGCCTGCGGCGCAAATTAGCACGCGCTCGCCGTCGACCAGCGCTTCAATTCCAGAGCCAACCAGCGCCCGTTGCTCTTTTGCGACAGGAATAGTCAGTTCGCGCGTTTGCGCTTCCCGAACAATTGCTTGTGCCAGCGGGTGCGTCGCGCCTTGCTCTACCGCTGCCGCCAGTGCCAGCAGTTCAGCCTCACCAATACCGCTTGCCGGATGAATCGCCGTGACGCGTGGTTTACCGACGGTCAGGGTGCCGGTTTTATCAAACGCCACCTGCGTAACTCTACCTAACTGTTCCAGCGCGGCCCCGCCTTTGATTAACGCCCCACGACGCGCCGCGGCGGCCAGACCAGAGGTAATGGCTGCGGGCGTTGAAATCACCAATGCACAAGGGCAGCCAATCAGCAGCAGCGTCAGCCCTTTATAAATCCACTCCTGCCAGGATGCGGCAAACAGCAGTGGCGGTACGAGGGTGACCAGCAGCGCAACCGCCATAATGGCTGGGGTGTAAATCCGGCTGAAACGGTCAATAAAGCGCTCAATGGGAGCGCGGCGTTCTTCCGCTTCTTCAATTAGCTTCAGAATACGGTCAATGGCGCTGGCACCCGGTTCTGAGAGCACTTCCAGCGTTACCAGACGATCCACGCTGGTGGCACCCGCCGGGACTTTCTCGCCGGTGGCGCGTTCAACCGGGATCGATTCGCCGGTCAGGGCGCTCTCATCAAAGCTGGCAAAGCCGGAGACCAGTTTGCCATCGGCAGGTAAACGCCCACCCGCGGCAACTTCAATAACATCGCCAGGGCGGAGGGTATTGATAGCCACCTCTTCGCGCTCGCCGTTACGCAGGCGTGTGGCGGTTTCCGGTTTGAGCGCCATCAGTGCGCTGACACCTTTACGGGCGCGGCTGGCGGCCCAACCTTCCAGACGCTCGCCAATTAAAAACAGCAGCAGCACCATAGCGGCTTCCGCCGTCGCGCCGATAAACAGTGCGCCAATGGCGGCGACGCTCATCAACGTTTCAATGGCAAAGTAGCTGCCGGTTTTCATCAGACGCAGGGCCTGACGGGCAATGGGATACAGGCCGACCAGCGTGGTGGCGATAAACGCTATCTGACCGAAGGGGTGATTGAACTGCTCCAGCCCCCAGCTAATCGCCATCATGATAATCAGCGAAATCAGCGGCAGGTTTTCTTTAAAACGTGACTCGGGGGCGGCGTCCGTCGCGTGCTCATCGCGCAGGGTATAGCCTGCTTTTTGCACCGCATTTTCAACTTGCTGGCGGATATCGGAACCGGCATCGACCACCAGTTTTTCAGTGGCGAACAGAACCTGGACCTGGTTGACGCCGCTGACCTGGCGGACTGCATTCTCTACTTTGCGGGCGCAAGCTGCACAGTCCATGCCCGCCACTTTCCAGGAATAGCGGGTACCTATTACGGTATTGGATACGGTTGGTGTTGTGGAGCAGCTTCCTTCGCAGCAGCAGTCATCCACCTTTTGTGGCGCAGGCGCTGGCTTGAAAGAAGAGAATTGTGGGACTTTTTTGCCACGGGTATCGGGTGTCGACATGGCATCCTCCGGTTGATAATCATTTCGTATTAACCGGAGGATACACTCTGGAGTCGACTCCAGAGTCAAGCGTTTTAAAGATACAACGAACGAACAATCAGGAAATGCCCGGCGAAGTAACAGGCGGCGGCAATGGCGTTATCGGCCCGGAAGCGGCGACGGTAATGGCTACCCAGCCAGACAATGTTGCCGATGAACAGGAGGGATGCGCCCATAAATGCCGACAGTGCCGGGGCGGTCGGTCGAAAGAACCACAGCTCACCGGCCATCCAGACCATCATCAGCGTGATGCCGATGAAGGTGCAGATAGCGACACGCAGCTCTTCCAGACGCGTCCAGATCACGGCGATCAGCAACGCCCCCAGCACTACCAGCACCAACGGCAAAGGCCAGAAGAACGACAGCGTCATTTGGCTGGCGAAGTAAATGGTATACAGCAGATGCGACAGGAAGAATGCTCCCACGGCGTACAGCAGGCGTTGGCGCGGTAACAGCGTCAGCGCATCGCCCAGCAGCGAGGCAAGCAGGCCAGCCAGCACCAGATAGCTGATAGCGTTAAACATTGGCGCCTGCCAGGCCAGCAGTGCCAGCAGGAGTAACGTCAGGGGCTTAAAGACCCAGCGTTGCCAGGCAGGTCCACGATAGGAAGCATCCACGAACAACCATGCGGAAAGACAGACAGCGATAAACGACCAAAGCATCTTAGTTCCTTGAATTCGTTATTTTTTCGTAAGCGGGGTGCTCACGGCTCTACTGTCCAGTGTAGAGGTCGACACAGCCAGATGACAACACCATAACAGGCGATGTATGCTTATTTCCGCATTTTCTGATGAGTTAATAATATGAGCAAGCCACCACTTTTTTTCATTGTTATCATTGTCTTAATCGTTATCGCTGCGTCGTTTCGCTTTGTTCAGCAGCGGCGAGAAAAAGCCGATAATGATACGGCACCGCTGATGCAAAAGCAGGTGGTGGTAAGTAACAAACGGGAAAAACCGCTAAACGATCGGCGATCCCGCCAGCAGGAAGTGAGCCCGGCAGGTACCAGCATGCGCTATGAAGCCAGCTTTAAGCCACAAAATGGGGGGATGGAGCAGACGTTTCGTCTTGATGCGCAGCAGTACCACGCGTTAACGGTCGGGGATAAAGGCACGCTGAGTTACAAAGGTTCGCGATTTGTTGATTTTACGCTTGAACGCTAAGGTGTCATCTGACTGATGCCGGATGGCGGCTTACGCCTTATCCGGCCTACAGATTTTTCGCCCCGGCCCGCAACGTGCCGCCGGGCGAAAAGATCACAGCTACTTCTTCAACTGATCTTTAATCTTCTTCTGCCACACCAGTAGCTCAAAGACGCCGAACAGAAAAATACGGATTTTCTCTCCGTTGGTCATCTGCGGGCCATCTTTAGGCATGGTGCTTTTTAGCAGCGCCAGCTGCATGCCATGCATCAGCACCATAAATATCAGTGCGACGTTAACGAAGATGTTAAGCGGGCGTGGAAAGGGTTGGAAAATATTCAGTAGTAAAAATGCCCAGACGCACAGCATCAGCAGGCGTCCCAGGTTAATCAGCATCGTGCTCTCCTCGTGCTTCACGTTGGTACAGGCGATAGGCGACCTGTCCGGCGACTTTCTCACGGTATAGCGACCAGTTCACCGGAACCGGCGGTAAGCCGTTTTCTACTTCGCTTTCAACGTAAATATACGCTTCATTTGCCAGCCAGCCATGAGTTTCCAGAAGAGTTAATGTTTCTTCCAGTAATCCTTTGCGAAACGGCGGGTCAACAAATACCACGTTATGCGGCGTACCTGCCTGAGCCAAAAATGTCAGCGTATTGGTATTGACGACGCGGGCATGGGAGGCTTTTAGCGTGGCGAGATTCTTTTGTAGCTGCTGAGATACCGCGCGATCCATCTCCAGAAGCGTCGCATTTGCCGCATAGCGAGAGAGGGCTTCCAGCCCCAGCGCGCCGCTGCCGGCGAAGCAGTCCAGACAGTGAGCATCGACCATTACCGGGGCCAGCCAGTTAAACAATGTTTCGCGCACACGGTCGGTGGTCGGACGCAGGCCGGGGCTGTCCGGAACCGGGAGTTTACGGCCACGCCATTGCCCGCCAATAATGCGGATCTGGCCGCTACCAGAGTGATTCGGTTTTTTCATTTCTATTATTGCTCAATCCGCCTATAGCATGTCATTCCAGGCGGTGATGTGAGTTAAGTTAAGTGATAGACTATTTCATCATTTTTTTAGCTGCTATGTACATAGCGTTGACGCTGTGCCATGAAGCAACAGCGGGGGAGTGTAGTCGCAAATGGCGAAAGAGAAAAAACGTGGCTTTTTTTCCTGGCTGGGCTTTGGTCAAAAAGAGCAGGCACCGGAAAACGAGACAGAAGTAAAAAACGAAGAACAACAACCGGTTGCTGAAGAAACTACCGTCGTTGACGAACAGCCGCGCGCCGAGGAAACCCGTAGCGAGGCTGAAACACAAGCCTTTGCAGCTGAAGTCGTTGAAGTAACTGAACAGGTTGCGGAAATCGAAAAACTGCAGCCGGAAGAAGAACCTGTCGCCGAACAAGCGCAGCCGGAGATTGAGCCGGTTGCTGAACCCGTTGCTGAAACTGTAGTGGAAACGCCAGCAGCGGTGGTTATCGAACGCGAAGAATTGCCGCTGCCGGAAGAGGTGAAAACCGAAGAAGTTTCTGCCGAAGAGTGGCAGGCCGAAGCGGAAACCGTGGAAATCGTTGAGGCGGCTGAAGAAGAAGCCGAAAATGAACCGCAACTGACCGACGAAGAGCTGGAAGCGCAGGCGCTGGCCGCTGAGGCTGCTGAAGAAGCGGTTATGGTGGTGCCGGTAGAAGAACCTGCTGTAGAAGAACCGGTAGAAGAAGAGGTGGTCCAGGAGCAGGAAAAACCAACCAAAGAAGGTTTCTTTGCGCGTCTGAAACGCAGCCTGCTGAAAACAAAAGAAAACCTCGGTTCCGGATTTATCAGTCTGTTCCGTGGTAAAAAAATCGACGATGATCTGTTTGAAGAGCTGGAAGAGCAGCTGCTGATCGCTGATGTGGGTGTAGAAACGACCCGCAAGATCATTGCGAATCTAACGGAAGGCGCCAGCCGCAAGCAGCTTAAAGATGCGGAAGCGCTGTACGGTCTGTTAAAAGAAGAGATGGGCGAGATTCTGGCGAAGGTTGACGAACCGCTGAACGTTGATGGCAAAACACCATTTGTTATCTTAATGGTTGGTGTCAACGGCGTGGGCAAAACCACCACTATTGGTAAGCTTGCGCGTCAGTTTGAGCAGCAGGGTAAATCGGTAATGCTGGCGGCAGGTGATACTTTCCGTGCGGCGGCGGTAGAACAGCTGCAGGTTTGGGGTCAGCGTAACAACATCCCGGTGATTGCTCAGCATACTGGCGCGGATTCCGCGTCCGTTATCTTTGATGCCATCCAGGCGGCGAAGGCGCGTAACGTAGACGTGCTGATCGCTGATACCGCAGGGCGTTTGCAGAATAAATCGCACCTGATGGAAGAATTGAAAAAAATCGTTCGCGTCATGAAGAAGCTGGACGAAGATGCGCCGCATGAAGTTATGCTGACTATCGACGCCAGCACCGGGCAGAATGCGATAAGCCAGGCCAAACTGTTCCATGAAGCGGTGGGCTTAACCGGTATCACCCTGACCAAGCTGGACGGTACGGCGAAGGGCGGGGTTATCTTCTCGGTTGCCGATCAGTTTGGCATCCCTATCCGCTATATCGGTGTGGGTGAACGTATCGAGGATTTACGTCCGTTTAAAGCGGACGATTTTATAGAGGCACTTTTTGCCCGAGAGGATTAACAATGATTCGCTTTGAACATGTCAGCAAGGCCTATCTCGGTGGGAGACAAGCGCTGCAGGGAGTGACTTTCCATATGCAGCCTGGCGAGATGGCGTTTCTGACCGGCCACTCCGGCGCGGGGAAAAGTACCCTGCTGAAGCTGATTTGTGGAATTGAACGGCCCAGCGCCGGGAAAATCTACTTTAGCGGGCATGACATCAGCCGTTTGAAAAACCGTGAAGTGCCGTTTCTGCGTCGTCAGATTGGCATGATTTTTCAGGATCACCACCTGTTGATGGACAGAACCGTGTTTGACAATGTGGCAATCCCGCTGATCATCGCGGGTGCCAGCGGGGATGATATTCGTCGTCGCGTGTCAGCGGCGCTGGATAAGGTCGGGCTGTTGGACAAAGCGAAAAACTTCCCGATTCAACTCTCCGGCGGTGAACAACAACGCGTCGGCATCGCCCGCGCGGTGGTGAACAAACCTGCGGTGCTGCTGGCGGATGAACCAACGGGGAACCTGGATGACGCGCTGTCAGAAGGGATCCTTCGCCTGTTCGAAGAGTTTAACCGCGTCGGGGTCACGGTATTAATGGCCACGCACGATATTGGCCTGATCTCCCGTCGCTCCTATCGCCAAATGGTTCTGAGCGATGGACATCTGCATGGAGGCCTGGCGCATGAATAGACGTGACGCTATTAACCAAATCAAACAGTTCGGTGGCCGACTGGATCGCTTTCGTAAATCGGGCGGTGCGTCGGGTGACGGCGGTCGCAACGCGCCAAAGCGTGCGAAAGCCGCGCCAAAGCCGAATTCGCGTAAAACCAATGTCTTTAACGAGCAGGTACGTTATGCGTTTCAGGGCGCGTTACAGGACCTGAAAAGCAAGCCGCTGGCGACGTTTCTGACGGTGATGGTCATTGCCATCTCCCTGACGCTGCCTAGCGTGTGCTACATGGTTTATAAGAACGTAAACCATGCGGCAAGCCAGTATTATCCGTCTCCGCAGATCACCGTTTATCTGCAAAAAACGCTGGATGATGATGCGGCGGCGCGGGTGGTTGGTCAGTTGCAGGCCGAACAGGGCGTGGAGAAAGTGAATTATCTTTCCCGTGACGACGCGCTGGGCGAATTCCGTAACTGGTCTGGCTTTGGCGGCGCGCTGGATATGCTTGAAGAGAACCCGCTTCCGGCCGTGGCGGTTGTTATCCCGAAACTGGACTTTCAGGGTACGGAGTCGCTGAACACGCTGCGTGACCGCATCGCACAAATCAACGGTATTGATGAAGTACGAATGGATGACAGCTGGTTCGCTCGCCTGGCGGCGCTGACGGGCCTTGTCGGACGCGTTTCCGCGATGATCGGCGTGCTGATGGTGGCGGCGGTCTTCCTCGTCATTGGTAACAGCGTGCGTCTGAGTATTTTTGCGCGACGCGATACCATTAATGTGCAAAAACTCATTGGCGCGACGGATGGATTTATCCTGCGTCCGTTCCTCTACGGCGGTGCACTGCTCGGTTTTTCCGGTGCATTTCTTTCACTGATTTTGTCAGAAATTTTGGTGATGCGTCTGTCGTCAGCGGTGACTGAGGTGGCACAGGTATTTGGAACCAAGTTTGATATCAATGGCTTATCATTCGACGAGTGCCTGTTATTGCTGCTGGTGTGCTCAATGATTGGCTGGGTGGCAGCCTGGCTTGCCACGGTTCAACATTTACGCCACTTTACCCCCGATTAAAAAATCTCTGGTATAATCTTTCCCTGCACTGAGTAGTTCGCTCTGCAGGGAAAGAGTCCCTGTGATCTCTTCCCGGCGTATTCATTGTGATGTCACATTTTGTGCGTAATCTATACACATTACGACATGGAACTTGTGGATAAAATCACTGTCTGATAAAAGATTGAATGATATTCTCGTTGCTCATAAGCTCTGGCATGGTTGTTGCTACTGGTTTTTGTTAATTAGTTTTTAGCCAATGCGCCAGATGAAAAGATTGAGAGGATTTGAATGACCAAAGAAATGCAAAATTTAGCTTTAGCCCCTGTTGGTAACCTGGAATCTTACATCCGGGCTGCGAACGCGTGGCCGATGTTGTCGGCTGACGAGGAGCGGGCACTGGCTGAAAAGCTGCATTACCAGGGCGATCTGGAAGCAGCTAAAACGCTGATCCTGTCTCACCTGCGCTTTGTTGTTCATGTTGCTCGTAATTATGCGGGCTATGGCCTGCCGCAGGCGGATCTGATTCAGGAAGGTAATATCGGCCTGATGAAAGCCGTGCGCCGTTTCAACCCGGAAGTGGGTGTGCGCCTGGTTTCCTTCGCCGTGCATTGGATCAAAGCTGAGATCCACGAATACGTTCTGCGTAACTGGCGTATCGTTAAAGTCGCGACCACCAAAGCGCAGCGTAAGCTGTTCTTTAACCTGCGTAAAACCAAACAGCGTCTGGGCTGGTTTAACCAGGACGAAGTTGAAATGGTTGCTCGCGAGCTGGGTGTTTCCAGCAAAGACGTGCGCGAAATGGAATCCCGTATGGCGGCACAGGACATGACGTTTGACATGTCTTCAGACGATGAGTCTGACAGCCAGCCGATGGCCCCGGTGCTGTATCTGCAGGATAAATCTTCTAACTTTGCCGACGGCATTGAAGAAGATAACTGGGAAGATCAGGCCGCGAACAAACTGACCCACGCAATGGAAGGTCTGGACGAGCGTAGCCAGGATATCATTCGTGCCCGTTGGCTGGACGAAGACAACAAGTCGACGTTGCAGGAACTGGCCGATCGCTACGGCGTTTCCGCTGAACGTGTTCGTCAGCTTGAAAAGAACGCCATGAAAAAACTGCGCGCGGCGATCGAAGCGTAATCTTCCAGCCGACCTGGAAATGCTGATAAACCCTGGATGAAAATCCGGGGTTTTTTGTTTTTATCTCTCCCCCTCTCTCCTGACGTTTAAGCTTTTTGTCATCAAGTTGTTATCTGCATGTCAAATTTAGCTATTCCAAAATAATAAAAATCGGGTATGTTTTAGCAGAGTATGCTGCTAAAGCACGGGTGGCTATCCAATAATCGAAATAAAGTGCTGAAAAACAACATCACAACACACGTAATAACCACAATAATGGGGATTGTCAGGATGAATATGAAGGGTAAAGCGTTATTGGCAGGATGTATCGCCCTGTCTTTGAGCAATATGGCGTTTGCTAAGGATATTAAAGTTGCCGTCGTCGGCGCGATGTCCGGTCCGGTAGCGCAGTATGGCGATCAGGAATTTACTGGCGCAGAGCAGGCGATTGCAGATATCAACGCCAAAGGCGGCGTGAAAGGCGACAAACTGGTCATGGTGAAATATGACGATGCCTGTGACCCGAAACAAGCGGTAGCGGTAGCTAACAAAGTGGTCAACGACGGGATTAAATATGTTATCGGCCACCTGTGCTCGTCCTCCACTCAGCCTGCGTCAGATATCTATGAAGACGAAGGCATTCTGATGATCACCCCTGCGGCAACGGCGCCTGAGCTGACCGCGCGCGGCTATAACCTGGTGATGCGTACCACCGGTCTGGATTCCGATCAGGGCCCAACCGCTGCCAAATATATCGTTGAAAAAGTGAAGCCGAAGCGCATTGCGATCGTTCACGACAAACAACAGTACGGTGAAGGCCTGGCGCGTTCCGTGCAGGACAACCTCAAGAAAGCCAACGCTGACGTGGTGTTCTTCGACGGGATCACCGCTGGCGAGAAAGATTTCTCTACGCTGGTGGCGCGTCTGAAGAAAGAGAATATCGATTTCGTTTACTACGGTGGTTACCACCCGGAAATGGGGCAGATTCTGCGCCAGGCACGCGCTGCGGGTCTGAAAACCCAGTTTATGGGACCAGAAGGGGTAGCGAACGTGTCGCTGTCTAACATCGCGGGTGAGTCTGCAGAAGGCTTACTGGTAACGAAACCGAAGAACTACGATCAGGTTCCGGCGAACAAACCGATTGTGGACGCGATCAAAGCCAAGAAACAGGATCCGAGCGGCGCATTCGTATGGACCACCTACGCCGCGCTGCAATCCTTGCAGGCCGGTCTGAACCAGTCTGACGACCCGGCTGAAATTGCCAAATACCTGAAAGCAAACTCAGTGGAAACCGTAATGGGGCCGCTGTCATGGGATGCGAAGGGCGATCTGAAAGGCTTCGAATTCGGCGTGTTTGACTGGCATGCAAACGGGACGGCGACCGACGCCAAATAATTTTCCTGGCGCCTTTCGCGCTGCAGATGCGTTGGCTACGTTATTCAACCCCGGTCACTTACTTATGTAAGCTCCCGGGGACTTCATAACTTGCCGCCTTCCTGCAACGTGAAATTCTTGGAAAATTGCGAGATGGTTTTTTATTTTTTGCTCCCAGCATGTAGGCCGGATAAGCGTCAGCGCCATCCGGCTTTTTTATCTTTTTTCCCAGCCATTCTCCTGGGCTGTAAACCCTAACGCCTGCATAAATGCGGCCATCACGCTGCGGTCTTCAACGCCGACGTCGGCCATCCACCATGAACTCACGTCAGGGTTTTCCCGGATGACTTCTTCGATCAAATACTGCCCGACGCCGCGACGGCGGGTGATATCGCGTACGCGCAATGAATCTAATGCACCTTGCGTACCGCTCAGGGTTACGCGAACTGCGCCTAACAGACGCTCGTTAAAGCGTGCGGCGTAGATCCGGTGCGTTTCATCTACGCTTAACGATGAGGCGGAATATTCCGGCCAGATTTTGCCCAGATCAATCTGGTCCTGGTCGCTAAAGTTATCTAAACGAACGATGGTCAGCTTCATTAACAGCATGTCCAAATCACAAAAGATGGAATGAGTGTACCGAAATAATTCGCCCGGATGCTTTCTCTTTTTTATGTGAATAACCAGATTAATAATTTTGTAACAACGGTAATGACAGTTTGAAACCGTAGAGATTGAAAAACAGGCAGAATAATACCCTGGAATGTAGCATTTTATTCGGCTCTTTGTGCCGTTATTTTATGCTGACAAACGTGCTTTTTTTTGTTTATCTATAGTGAAAAGCAGAATATTATCTTTTCTTAATCGACTGAAAAATAGAGATTTTAGCCTGATTTTGCTTAAAAAACTGCGCTAAACCATTAATGAGACTGGTAAAAATAGTGCAGTTCAAAAAAAGCACAGACTGCTTTTTAACCACATAAATACAAAATATTAATTACGTCACGAATGGGGATTCAGGTAATGAAACGGAATGCGAAAACAATCATCGCAGGGGTGATAGCACTGGCAATGTCACACGCGGTCATGGCGGAAGATATCAAGGTCGCTGTTGTCGGCGCGATGTCAGGTCCGGTCGCGCAGTGGGGCGATATGGAATTTAATGGCGCACGTCAGGCCATTAAAGATATCAATGCCAAAGGCGGGGTCAAAGGCGACAAACTGGTTGCTGTGGAATATGACGACGCCTGCGATCCGAAACAGGCCGTTGCGGTAGCGAACAAAATCGTCAATGACGGCATTCAGTACGTTATTGGTCATCTGTGCTCATCTTCCACGCAGCCCGCATCAGATATCTATGAAGATGAAGGCATTCTGATGATTTCTCCGGGTGCCACAAACCCGGAACTGACCCAGCGCGGTTACGCTCACATTATGCGTACAGCGGGCCTGGACTCCTCTCAGGGGCCGACCGCCGCGAAATACATTCTGGAGAAGGTGAAGCCACAGCGTATCGCCATCATTCACGATAAACAGCAATACGGTGAAGGCCTGGCGCGTTCGGTGCAGGACAGCCTGAAAGCGGGCAAAGCCAACATCGTTTTCTTTGACGGTATCACCGCCGGGGAAAAAGATTTTTCTGCGCTGATCGCTCGCCTGAAAAAAGAAAATATCGACTTTGTTTATTACGGCGGCTACTACCCGGAAATGGGGCAAATGCTGCGCCAGGCGCGTTCCGTCGGGCTGAAAACCCAGTTTATGGGACCTGAGGGCGTCGGCAATGCGTCGCTGTCTAACATCGCCGGTGATGCTGCTGAAGGCATGCTGGTAACCATGCCAAAACGCTATGACCAGGATCCGGCGAATAAGGCTATCGTCGATGCGCTCAAAGCTGACAAGAAAGATCCAACCGGACCATACGTGTGGATCACTTATGCAGCCGTCCAGTCATTGGCGACAGCAATGGATCGCAGTGGTAGCAAAGAGCCGCTGGACCTGGTGAAAGATCTGAAAGCACACGGGGCTGATACCGTGATTGGGCCGCTGAAATGGGACGAAAAAGGCGATTTGAAGGGATTTGAGTTTGGTGTCTTCCAGTGGCATGCAGACGGTTCTTCGACCGTCGCGAAGTAATACCTGAAGACGAGTTATCCCACCGCCCGTGCAAAACGGGCGGGTTTAAAAAGGTTACCTTATGTCCGAGCAGTTCCTCTATTTCTTGCAGCAGATGTTTAACGGCGTCACGCTGGGAAGCACCTACGCGCTGATCGCCATCGGTTACACGATGGTGTACGGCATTATCGGCATGATCAACTTCGCCCACGGCGAGGTGTATATGATCGGCAGCTATGTCTCCTTTATGATCATCGCAGCGCTAATGATGATGGGCATTGATTCCAGTTGGCTACTGGTCGCGGCGGGCTTCGTCGGCGCGATTGTGATTGCCAGCGCCTACGGCTGGAGCATTGAACGCGTGGCGTATCGGCCCGTGCGCAGCTCCAAGCGTCTGATCGCGCTGATTTCCGCTATCGGGATGTCCATCTTCCTGCAAAACTACGTCAGCCTGACGGAAGGTTCGCGCGACGTGGCGCTGCCCAGCCTGTTTAATGGCCAGTGGACTGTCGGCAGTAGCGATAACTTCTCTGCTTCCATCACCACCATGCAGTTGGTTATCTGGATCGTAACCTTCCTGGCGATGCTGGCGCTGACGCTGTTTATCCGTTACTCCCGTATGGGCCGCGCCTGCCGTGCCTGTGCCGAAGACCTGAAGATGGCCAGCCTGCTCGGCATTAACACCGATCGCGTGATTGCGTTGACCTTTGTGATTGGTGCGGCAATGGCGGCGGTAGCGGGCGTACTGCTCGGTCAGTTCTATGGCGTAATTAACCCATACATCGGCTTTATGGCCGGGATGAAGGCCTTTACCGCGGCGGTACTGGGCGGCATCGGCAGCATTCCAGGGGCGATGATCGGCGGCCTGATTCTGGGCGTTGCGGAAGCGCTCTCCTCTGCTTATCTGAGTACTGAATACAAAGACGTCGTTTCATTCGCGCTGCTGATTCTGGTGCTGCTGGTGATGCCAACCGGTATTCTGGGTCGCCCGGAGGTAGAGAAAGTATGAAACCGATGCATTTTGCAATGGCGCTGCTCTCTGCCGCTATGTTCTTCGTCCTGGCGGGCGTCTTTATGGGCGTTCAGTTAGAGCTGGACGGTACCAAGCTGGTAGTCGATACCGCTGCGGATATCCGCTGGCAGTGGGTGTTTATCGGCACTGGCGTGGTCTTTCTCTTTCAGCTGTTGCGTCCAGCCTTCCAGAAAGGCCTGAAGAGCGTCTCTGGGCCGAAGTTTATTCTGCCGGCGATTGATGGCTCCACCGTTAAACAGAAGCTGTTCCTGGTGGCGCTGCTGGTGATTGCCGTGGCGTGGCCGTTTATGGTTTCGCGCGGAACGGTGGATATCGCCACGCTGACGATGATTTATATCATCCTCGGCCTCGGCTTAAACGTGGTGGTGGGGCTTTCCGGCCTGCTGGTGCTGGGCTACGGCGGCTTCTATGCCATCGGCGCTTACACCTTCGCGCTGCTGAACCACTATTACGGACTCGGCTTCTGGACCTGCCTGCCGCTGGCAGGGCTGGTTTCCGCTGCAGCGGGCTTCCTGCTCGGCTTCCCGGTACTGCGCCTGCGCGGTGATTATCTGGCGATTGTGACCTTAGGCTTCGGCGAAATCGTCCGTATTCTGCTGCTCAACAACACCGAAGTAACCGGCGGTCCAAACGGTATTAGCCAGATCCCGAAACCGACCTTTTTCGGTCTGGAGTTCAGCCGTACCGCCCGTGAAGGCGGCTGGGATACCTTCAGCAACTTCTTTAACGTCAAGTACGATCCGTCTGACCGCGTCATTTTCCTCTATCTGGTGGCGCTGCTGCTGGTGGTCTTCTCGCTGTTTGTTATCAACCGTTTGCTGCGTATGCCGCTGGGTCGCGCGTGGGAAGCGCTGCGTGAAGATGAAATTGCCTGTCGTTCTCTGGGCTTAAACCCTACGCGTATCAAGCTGACAGCCTTTACCATCAGCGCCGCGTTTGCCGGTTTTGCCGGTACGCTGTTTGCCGCGCGCCAGGGGTTTGTTAGCCCGGAATCCTTCACCTTTGCCGAGTCGGCCTTTGTGCTGGCAATTGTGGTATTGGGCGGAATGGGGTCACAGTTCGCGGTGATCCTCGCGGCCATCCTGCTGGTAGTGTCACGCGAGCTGATGCGTGATTTCAACGAATACAGCATGTTAATGCTGGGTGGTTTAATGGTACTGATGATGATCTGGCGTCCGCAGGGCTTGTTGCCGATGACCCGTCCACAGTTGAAGCTGAAAAACGGGGAAGCAAAAGGAGAGCAGGCATGAGTCAGCCATTATTATCCGTTAACGGCCTGATGATGCGCTTCGGCGGTCTGCTGGCGGTAAACAACGTTGAACTGGAACTGCGACCGCAGGAGATCGTTTCGTTAATCGGCCCGAACGGTGCGGGGAAAACCACGGTCTTTAACTGTCTGACCGGTTTTTATAAGCCGACCGGCGGGACGATTAAGCTGCGCGACCAGCACCTGGAAGGGCTGCCGGGTCAGCAAATCGCGCGTATGGGGGTGGTACGTACTTTCCAGCACGTGCGTCTTTTTCGCGAAATGACAGTGATTGAAAACCTGCTGGTGGCGCAACATCAGCAACTGAAAACCGGCGTCTTCTCCGGCCTGTTGAAAACCCCGTCGTTCCGTCGCGCGCAGAGTGAAGCGTTGGATCGCGCTGCTACCTGGCTGGAGCGTATTGGCTTGCTGGAGCATGCCAACCGTCAGGCCAGTAACCTGGCCTATGGCGATCAGCGCCGTCTGGAAATTGCCCGCTGCATGGTGACCCAGCCGGAAATCCTGATGCTCGACGAACCCGCTGCTGGACTCAACCCGAAAGAGACCAAAGAGCTGGACGAGCTGATTGCTGAACTGCGTAACCATCACAACACCACCATTTTGTTGATTGAGCACGACATGAAGCTGGTGATGGGGATTTCCGACCGTATTTACGTGGTGAACCAGGGCACGCCGCTGGCAAATGGGACGCCGGAACAGATTCGTAATAACCCGGATGTTATCCGCGCCTATTTAGGTGAAGCATAATGGGGGCGAGGATTAATATGGATAAGGCGATGTTATCGTTCGACAAAGTCAACGCCCACTACGGCAAAATACAGGCGCTGCACGACGTCAGCTTGTATATCAACCAGGGTGAAATCGTTACTCTGATTGGTGCCAACGGCGCGGGAAAAACCACGCTGCTCGGCACATTGTGTGGCGACCCGCGAGCGACCAGTGGGCGAATCGTCTTTGATGGTAAAGACATTACCGACTGGCAGACGGCGAAAATCATGCGCGAAGCGGTAGCGATTGTGCCGGAAGGGCGTCGCGTGTTTTCCCGTATGACGGTGGAAGAGAACCTGGCGATGGGCGGCTTCTTTGCCGAAAAGGACCAGTTTCAGGAACGCATCAAATGGGTGTATGACCTGTTTCCCCGTCTGCATGAACGTCGTATTCAACGTGCGGGAACGATGTCCGGCGGTGAACAGCAGATGCTGGCGATAGGCCGTGCGCTGATGAGCCAGCCGAGGCTGCTGCTGCTTGATGAACCGTCGCTGGGTCTGGCGCCGATTATCATCCAGCAGATTTTTAACACCATCGAACAGCTGCGCGAACAGGGGATGACCATCTTCCTCGTCGAACAGAACGCTAACCAGGCGCTGAAGCTCGCCGATCGCGGCTACGTGCTGGAAAACGGTCATGTGGTGCTGGAAGACACCGGTGATGCGCTACTGGCTAACGAAGCGGTGCGAAGCGCGTATCTGGGCGGTTAATCATTCTCTGAATAGACAAGGGGCCTGCTGTGGCCCCTTTTTATTGCTCTATGTTATTATTGAGAATAGTTATCAATAATAAAAATGAACATGGAGAAAGGATGATTCGTTCAGGTACCTGCATGATGATTGGCAGTTTGTTTTTGACGCTTTCACTAACCACCCAGGCCTCAACACCGCCAGCGTTTGACCCGCGCGACCCTACAATCTGGGAAGAAAAGCCGGACAACCCGTTAGCGCAATCCGACTCGCCCTGCGAAGTGTTTACCAGCTCGGTATGCCCAGGCTGGGATGATGATAAATCGGATATCCAACGTGAACGTGAGCGGCGAGAGCAGCAGCGTTTACAGAATGAATATGAGCGACGCTGGCGTCGGGATTAATCTTCCTTGCTGGAGCAGCCGATAACGCCATCCAGGCCGGAGAAGGTATAGCGATATCCGGCTTTGTTGTGCACCACCCCGCATTTTCCTGTCACTACGCTTTCACCGCCTTGCCATCTGTTTGTCGCCTTACTATCTTTTTTTTGTAATAAAAAAGTTATTTTTCTGTCATTCGAGCATGTCATGTTACCCCCGCGAGCATAAAACGCGTGATATCGCGCATCCGGCACAACAAGAGAGATAACCGATGATATCGTTACGACATACAGCTTTAGGACTGGCACTTAGCCTGGCATTTGCAGGTCAGGCACTGGCGGTCACCACTATCCCGTTCTGGCACTCAATGGAAGGCGAACTGGGTAAAGAAGTTGATTCACTGGCGCAACGTTTTAATGCAGCCAATCCCGACTACAAAATTGTTCCGCAGTACAAAGGCAACTATGAGCAGAGCCTGAGTGCAGGAATTGCTGCTTTCCGTACCGGAAACGCGCCTGCGCTGCTGCAGGTTTATGAAGTGGGCACGGCAACCATGATGGCCTCAAAAGCCATTAAACCGGTCTATGAAGTATTCAAAGAGGCTGGCATTAACTTCGATGAGTCTCAGTTCGTACCGACCGTTTCCGGTTACTACACCGACTCTAAAAGCGGACACTTGCTCTCCCAGCCGTTTAACAGCTCCACTCCGGTGCTGTACTACAACAAAGATGCCTTCAAAAAAGCCGGTTTAGACCCGGAGCAGCCGCCGAAAACCTGGCAGGATCTGGCGGAGTACACCGCGAAGCTGAAAGCCGCAGGCATGAAGTGCGGTTACGCCAGCGGCTGGCAGGGATGGATTCAGATTGAAAACTTCAGCGCCTGGAACGGTCTGCCGGTAGCAACCAAAAACAATGGCTTTGACGGTACTGACGCGGTGCTGGAGTTCAATAAACCGGAACAGGTGAAACACATCGCTCTGCTGGAAGAGCTGAACAAAAAAGGTGATTTCAGCTACTTCGGGCGTAAGGACGAATCCACTGAGAAGTTCTACAACGGGGATTGTGCCATTACCACCGCCTCTTCCGGTTCGCTGGCCGACATCCGCCACTACGCTAAATTCAATTATGGCGTCGGGATGATGCCGTACGATGCCGATGTGAAGGGCGCGCCGCAGAATGCGATTATCGGTGGGGCCAGCCTGTGGGTGATGCAGGGTAAAGATAAAGCAACCTACGAAGGCGTGGCGCAGTTCCTCAACTTCCTGGCGAAGCCTGAAATTGCTGCCGAATGGCACCAGAAGACCGGCTATCTGCCGATCACTACCGCTGCCTACGACCTGACCCGTGAACAGGGCTTCTATGAGAAGAACCCTGGGGCTGATATCGCCACCCGCCAGATGCTGAACAAGCCGCCGTTGCCATTCACTAAAGGACTGCGTCTGGGCAATATGCCGCAGATCCGCACTATTGTGGATGAAGAGCTGGAAAGCGTCTGGACCGGGAAGAAAACCCCGCAGCAGGCACTGGATGCCGCCGTTGAGCGTGGCAATCAGTTACTGCGCCGCTTTGAGCAATCGACCAAGTCTTAAGTGTATAAGTGCCTGATGGCGCTGTGCTTATCAGGCCTACAAGTTTGTAGTTTGTAGGCCGGATAAGGTGCTTGCACCGCCATCCGGCACCTTCCAGGAAAAGAACCTACATGTCTTCATCCCGTCCGGTATTCCGCTCGCGTTGGCTTCCCTATTTATTGGTGGCTCCGCAGCTGGTGATCACCGTTATTTTCTTTATCTGGCCCGCCGGTGAAGCGTTGTGGTACTCGCTACAATCCGTTGATCCGTTTGGTCTTTCCAGCCAGTTTGTCGGACTGGAAAACTTTGTCGCGCTGTTTCATGACCCGTACTACCTCGACTCATTCTGGACCACCATTAAGTTCAGTACGTTAGTCACGGTGAGCGGTCTGCTGGTGTCGTTATTTTTTGCGGCGCTGGTGAATTACGTGGTGCGCGGCAGCCGTTTTTACCAGACGCTGATGCTGTTGCCATACGCCGTCGCGCCTGCCGTCGCCGCCGTATTGTGGATCTTCCTGTTTAACCCAGGACGTGGGCTGATTACCCATTTTCTCGGTGAGTTTGGCTATGACTGGAACCATGCGCAAAACAGCGGTCAGGCGATGTTCCTGGTTGTGTTCGCGTCGGTCTGGAAGCAGATTAGTTACAACTTCCTGTTCTTCTTTGCCGCACTGCAGTCTATCCCGCGATCGCTGATCGAAGCTGCTGCGATTGATGGCGCGGGGCCGGTTCGTCGCTTCTTTAAGCTGGCGCTGCCGCTGATAGCCCCGGTTAGCTTCTTTCTGCTGGTGGTGAATCTGGTTTATGCCTTCTTTGATACCTTCCCGGTTATTGATGCCGCCACGGCGGGTGGACCGGTACAGGCGACCACGACGTTGATTTATAAGATCTATCGCGAAGGCTTTGTCGGGCTGGATCTCTCCGCCTCGGCTGCGCAATCGGTGGTGCTGATGTTGCTGGTCATTATTTTGACGGTGGTGCAGTTCCGCTATGTGGAAAGTAAGGTGCGTTACCAATGATTGAGAACCGTCGTGGGCTGACAATATTCAGCCATGCCATGTTGATTATGGGGATCATGGTGATCCTGTTTCCGCTGTACGTCGCGTTTGTCGCGGCGACGCTGGACAACAAAGCGGTGTTTGAAACGCCGATGACGCTGGTTCCCGGCACGCAGTTGCTGGAGAACATGAAATACATCTGGGTCAACGGCGTGGGCGTCAACAGCGCGCCGTTCTGGTTGATGATGCTTAACAGCTTCATCATGGCGTTCAGTATTACGGTAGGGAAAATCACCGTCTCCATGCTTTCCGCATTCGCCATCGTCTGGTTCCGCTTTCCGCTGCGTAACCTGTTCTTCTGGATGATTTTTATCACCCTGATGCTGCCGGTTGAAGTGCGAATCTTCCCGACGGTGGAGGTTATCGCCAACCTGAAAATGCTCGACAGCTATGCGGGTCTGACGCTGCCGTTGATGGCATCGGCTACTGCGACCTTCTTGTTCCGCCAGTTCTTTATGACCCTGCCGGATGAACTGGTTGAGGCGGCGCGTATTGACGGCGCATCACCGATGCGTTTTTTCCGCGATATCGTACTACCGCTGTCAAAAACCAATCTGGCGGCGCTATTCGTTATTACCTTTATCTACGGCTGGAACCAGTATTTGTGGCCGTTGTTAATTATTACCGATGTCAATTTGGGCACTGCGGTGGCGGGTATCAAAGGCATGATCGCCACCGGTGAAGGCACCACGCAGTGGAACCAGGTAATGGCCGCCATGCTGCTGACGCTCATACCTCCGGTAATCATCGTGTTAGCCATGCAGCGCGCGTTTGTGCGTGGTTTAGTGGACAGTGAGAAATAAAATGGCAGGACTCAAACTACAAGCAGTAACCAAAAGCTGGGACGGCAAAACCCAGGTAATTAAACCGCTGACGCTGGACGTCGCGGACGGGGAGTTTATCGTGATGGTTGGGCCATCCGGCTGCGGAAAGTCTACGCTGCTGCGGATGGTAGCCGGGCTGGAGCGGGTGAGCGGTGGCGATATCTGGATTGATAATAAACGCGTTACCGAGATGGAGCCGAAGGATCGCGGCATAGCGATGGTCTTTCAAAACTACGCGCTCTATCCGCATATGAGCGTGGAAGAAAACATGGCCTGGGGGCTGAAAATCCGCGGGATGGGCAAGGAGCACATTGCTGAGCGGGTAAATGAGGCGGCGCGTATTCTCGAGCTGGGTGAGCTGCTCAAGCGCCGTCCGCGCGAACTTTCTGGCGGTCAGCGCCAGCGCGTAGCGATGGGACGAGCGATTGTGCGCGACCCGGCGGTATTCCTGTTCGATGAGCCGCTTTCTAACCTTGATGCCAAGCTGCGCGTACAGATGCGTCTGGAGTTACAACATCTGCATCGCCGCCTGAAAACCACTTCGCTATACGTGACGCACGACCAGGTTGAAGCGATGACCCTCGCCCAACGGGTGATGGTGATGAATAAAGGCATTGCCGAGCAGGTAGGTACGCCGGTTGAGGTGTATGAAAAGCCAGCCAGCCGCTTTGTGGCGAGTTTTATCGGCAGCCCGGCGATGAACCTGCTCGACGGGCGCATCAGCGCCGCGGGCACCCATTTTGAACTGGAGGGCGGCATGACGTTACCGATCGGCAGAAGCGCGAGAGCGGCTATTGGGCGTAACATGACGTTGGGTATCCGCCCGGAGCATATTGCGCTAAGCTCGCAGGCCGAAGGCGGTGTGCCGTTGGTTGTTGATACACTGGAAATGCTGGGCGCAGATAACCTGGCACACGGACGCTGGGGCGAGCAAAAGCTGGTGGTGCGACTGGCGCATCAGCATCGCCCGACGGCAGGCAGCACGCTGTGGCTGCATCTGCCAGAAAATCATCTGCATCTTTTTGATGGCGAAACAGGACAACGCGTATGAGTAACTGGCCTTACCCCCATATTGTCGCCCATCGTGGCGGCGGTAAGCTGGCCCCGGAAAACACCCTGGCGGCGATCGACGTGGGGGCGCGATACGGGCATACCATGATCGAGTTTGACGCTAAATTGTCGAAAGACGGTGAGATCTTCTTACTGCATGACGACAACCTGGAGCGAACCAGCAACGGCTGGGGCGTGGCAGGCGAGCTGAACTGGCAGGATTTATTGCGCGTGGACGCCGGCGGCTGGTTTAGCGGTGAGTTTAAAGGTGAACCGCTGCCACTGCTCTCGCAAGTGGCCGAGCGCTGCCGTCAGCACGGTATGATGGCAAATATTGAAATTAAACCCACAACTGGCACTGGAACATTAACCGGCAAAGTTGTGGCGCTGGCCGCGCGGGAACTGTGGGCGGGAATGACGCCTCCGCTGTTGTCATCCTTTGAAATTGATGCGCTTGAAGCGGCGCAGCAGGCGGTACCTGAACTGCCGAGAGGCTTGCTGCTTGATGAATGGCGCGAGGACTGGCGCGAGCTGACCACGCGGCTTGGCTGCGTCTCTATTCATCTTAATCACAAACTGCTGGATGAAGCGCGTGTGGATGCGCTGCGCGATGCGGGGCTACGTATTCTGGTATATACCGTCAACCGACCCCAGCGCGCGGCGGAACTGCTGCGCTGGGGCGTGGACTGCATCTGTACCGATGCCATTGATACGATTGGTCCGGATTTCCAACCTTTTTAAGGCCCAATCGTTTTTAACGGAACGTTAGGCTGCGGCGTGCTGGAGGGCTTCAGCATGTCGCCGTTCTTTTTCTCTGACAGCATATGTTGCTTATTCAGAGAGCTGTCCGGGTTACGGGTTCCACTCAACATCCCACCGTTGCTGTTGGGCAGCATTTGCTGCTGACCGGAATTTAGCTCGCCTGGCTGAGACTGAAGGACCCGCTGGGAGTTGGTGTTAATTTGGTTTTCCAGATGCTGTTGCTGCATACGCGTCTGCGTTTGCAACTGCTGGTTGAGCATCCCTTTCTGCTGAATTTGCTGCGTTTGCATTTGGGTTTGCATACGCTGCTGACTCGGGATCTGATAACCGGGTTGGTTCGGGTTATTCATGGTGTTGATGGGCTGTGCAAAGCCTGCAAACGGCAACAGCATGGCTAAAAGTAAGAGTCGTTTCATCGCTTTTCTCCTCTCGGGGATCTCTTAAGTTTACTCCTTTCTCGCCGTTACGATGATTATTTCAGAGTTATGCACCAGACTTAGTGGGGGCCGACCCCCATACATCTGGAGAATAACGATGATAAAACCGACGTTTTTACGCCGGGTAGCCATTGCTGCTCTGCTCTCAGGAAGTTGTTTTAGCGTTGCTGCCGCGCCGGCTGCACCACCACCGGTATCTTACGGAGTCGAGGAAGATGTGTTCCATCCCGTACGTGCTAAGCAAGGGATGGTGGCCTCTGTGGATGCTTTAGCTACCCAGGTTGGTGTGGACATTCTTAAACAGGGTGGGAATGCCGTCGATGCCGCCGTGGCCGTTGGCTATGCGCTGGCGGTGACGCATCCCCAGGCGGGCAATCTGGGCGGCGGTGGTTTTATGCTGCTGCGTACCAAAGACGGTAACACCACAGCGATCGATTTTCGTGAAATGGCGCCTGCTGGCGCGACCCGTGACATGTTCCTCGATGAGCAGGGCAACGCCGATGCGAAAAAGTCGCTGACGTCGCATCTGGCATCCGGTACGCCGGGTACCGTGGCGGGTTTCTCGCTGGCGCTGGAGAAATACGGCACGATGCCGCTGAACAAAGTGGTGCGCCCGGCGATGAAGCTAGCGGAAGAGGGCTTTGTGGTTAATGACGCGCTGGCCGACGATCTGAAAACCTATGGCAGCGAAGTGCTCCCTAATCACGAGAACAGCAAAGCCATTTTCTGGAAGGACGGCGAGCCGCTGAAAAAGGGCGACAAGCTGGTGCAAAAGAATCTGGCGAAAAGCCTGGAAATGATTGCCGAGAATGGCCCGGATGCGTTTTATAAAGGGGCGATTGCCGATCAGATAGCCGGGGAAATGCAGAAGAACGGCGGGCTGATGACCAAAGAGGATTTAGCCAGCTATAAAGCCGTGGAGCGCACGCCGATAAGCGGTGACTATCGCGGGTATCAGGTCTTCTCCATGCCACCGCCGTCCTCTGGCGGTATTCACATCGTGCAGATCCTCAATATTCTCGAAAACTTCGATATGAAGAAGTACGGATTTGGCAGCGCCGATGCTATGCAGGTTATGGCTGAAGCGGAGAAATATGCTTACGCCGACCGTTCAGAGTATCTGGGCGACCCGGATTTTGTGAAAGTGCCGTGGCAAGCGCTGACCAACAAAGCCTATGCTAAAACGCTTGCTGATCAGATTGATATCAACAAGGCTAAGCCTTCCAGCCAGATCAAACCTGGCAAGCTCGCCCCGTATGAAAGCAACCAGACCACTCATTTCTCAGTGGTGGATAAAGACGGCAATGCCGTGGCGGTGACGTATACCCTGAATACCACCTTCGGGACCGGCATCGTGGCGGGTAACACCGGCATTCTGCTGAATAACGAAATGGACGATTTCTCCGCCAAGCCGGGCGTACCGAACGTCTACGGACTGGTGGGCGGTGATGCCAACGCGGTTGGGCCGAAGAAGCGTCCGCTGTCATCGATGTCGCCGACTATCGTGGTAAAAGACGGGAAAACCTGGCTGGTTACCGGCAGCCCTGGCGGAAGCCGAATTATCACTACCGTGCTGCAAATGGTGGTCAACAGCATTGATTTCGGGATGAACGTCGCCGAAGCGACCAACGCGCCACGTTTCCATCATCAGTGGTTGCCGGATGAACTGCGCATCGAGAAGGGCTTCAGCCCGGATACAATCAAGCTGCTGGAGCAAAAAGGACAGAAAGTGGCGCTGAAAGAGGCGATGGGCAGCACGCAGAGCATTATGGTTGGACCGGATGGCGCACTGTATGGTGCTTCTGACCCGCGTTCCGTGGATGATTTAACGGCGGGATACTGATTTTTGATTAATAGCCCGGTGTCAGGCACCGGGCGTTTTGTTGGCTATGCCGTGAGTAACCGCGCTGGATTATCAATACAGAGCTTGCGAAGAGTATCGTTGTCTACTCCACGGGCAGCCAGATAGGCGAGGAAAACATTCGGGACAAACCCCCAACCGTTCCCCCCATTTTTTGCCCACATCTGTTTGAGAAAAACATCATGGCTTAAAACTATCTGATCGGCGTAACCCAGTTCAATCAGATGAGCTACCGCATCTGCGGTCTCCTGAACGCCTGGGGCGATACCTTCTTTAGGGAAGGTAATGTCCAGACCAATCATGTCAAATTCAAGCCACACGCCGCGGTCGAGCATTTTACGTTGATAGGCAACATCTTTTCCTGACGGGTCCGAGTGTGCCAGCGAAACTTTTGCCGGAGAGACGTTCATCTCTTCAAGGACAATATCCAGTACCTCATCACCCAGCCGCAGCCACCCTGGCATATGGATATTCATCGCCGTATGGGGATTATTACGTTGTGCCAGAGACGCCGCTCGCAGACTGTTACGTTCCGCTTGGGTAAATGCGGGTGACACGCCAATTTCACCGATCATACCGGCGCGAATATCCGTTTCGCCAATCCCCTGATTCAGTTCCTTATCAATCAGTGCGGCTAATGAATCGACAGGTTTATGGATCCTGGTGCTTTCAAACTTCTCCAGATAAGGTCCTGATGAAGCAACGATATTCAAACCGGTTTTTATTGCCACTTCCCGTAACGATGAAGCGTCCCGACCGATAGACTCAGAACCCGTCGCGTCGACAATCGTCCTGCCTCCTAGTGACATAAAATTATTGATTTCAAAGATGACATCATCAATCTCTTTTCTGTCCATGTTATCGGCGCAGCAGTATGGGTCGTGTTTCAGTCCCCACTGAAGGTCAGCACTGACTTTTTTTCCTACCAGTTGCTGTGAAAAAGCATAATGTGGTTCATCAACAACGGATGACAGATCGTTAAACAGATGCTCATGCGGGAGCGTTAGCCCCATATCAGTGTGCGCCACTGGGCCTGTCACTGTTTGCAGGAAACCTTTCATCCTGACACCTCCATTTTTTGCGCCATTTTGGATGCTCTGTATTCTGGAATGGTGGTAACAATTGCGCCCACTAACGCGAACAACGTGCCGATGATGGTGACCAGATAGACCGTATTGCCTAAGGATGGGATCAATTCATCAATCAATACCGACCCAAGCAACTGGCCTGCGGTAGACGCTACACCCAGCATTAGCAGACCTAAGCCTCTGACCAGAATCGCCATCAGCCCGATGGACAGCAGACCCAGCGGGCCACCGAGATACATCCACCACGTATCGGGTAACTGGACGGTGGCATGGCCTAATGCGACACGTATCGCCAGTGCAGCGCCCAGCACACAAAAGCCGACAATGAAGTTCCAGGTAATGGAAACCAGCATAGAGCCCGTGGCCTCGGCAACTTTGGCATTTCCAGCAGGCTGCCAGCCAGCGAGTAATCCTGCCAAAAATGGAAGGATAGCGAGCAGGATAAAGGAGGTTGAATGCCACTGTGGCGACACGACAAAAATCGTGGCAATAACCGCGAACAATGCGCCAGCAACGCGCCATGGGGTGAAATATTTCTTCTCATCCACACCGACACCAAAACGGTCGCACAGTAGGCCGGAAAGGAGCAGGGCGGAAATTAATGCAGTTTGAAACGTGGCAACGCCCAACGCGCTGGCTGATGCCCCTTCCGAAAATACAACCATCGCTCCACATAATCCGGCAAACCAATTCCACAGCGGGATTTTTCTCTTTTTAATCAGCGTCGGGATCGATGCGAATTGCTGGCGTGTTTCTTTACGCGCAATAATAATGAAAAACATGACGACCAGACCGCTGGCGAACGAGATTACTGCACAAGCATTACCATCTTGCAACCAGTGTCCCAATTGCCCATTAACGGCAGACTGCATTGGGGAAAGCATACCGGCTAAGATGGTTGCAAGCATCAGTAAGGGAGTTGAGTACTTATTTTTGTTCATACATCAATCCTTGTATTTTATAAAAGGAGTAACTTTCGTTACTCCATTGTTTTTTATTTTCTGGCGATGAATTGAAGCGTGTTAACCCACAGGTCGGTATAAAACGGCCAGGACATAAATTGCTGTGTTCCCCAGTGTGGCGAACAGTCGCTCATGAAGCAGGCGGTTTTACCCTGTTGGTATTCACCGAACACTAACAGCGGGTCATTATTTATTGTTAAAACAACATCGGCATCTTCTCTGGCGACAACCTGGTTATATCCAAGAAATACCGGGTAGTCTGAGAATCCGTTAACGACAGGATGTTCCGGGGAGATAGCCTCAGCGCAGATACCCTCTGGTTTTTCTACCCGGTCATCGCCGTCAAGCATAATAACTGGCAAAACCTCGGCAAGAATGGTGTTCTTGTAATTAGCCTTGGCCTCAATGCCCATAAATGACAGATAGCCGCCAATCATGAGCAGACCACCACCATTTCTGACATACTCTTTAATTGATTCCAGAGCATTTGGCTTTATTTTTAGCTGATAGAACGTCTCGTTTTGCAACAGGAACGTATTGCTGCCGATATCGCTAATGACAATGACATCATAACGGTTTAGTTCATCAATGCTTTCTGGAAATGCAATTTGCACGGTGTGAGCCGGCATATAATCAATTTCTACACCACCTTTCTTTAAGCATTCAAGCAACCATGTAGCACCTTCTTCATATTTACTGGAGGTAAAACTGTCATAGCCTTTTGAATGAATCATGTGAATATGCCAGGATTCTCCAATAAAGAGCACCTTTAGTTTTTTCTGCGTATTGTTCATAGTCTGCTCCTTGATTTAGTGAGTAGAGATAGTTTGTTTGTAATGTGAGCCCTGAATGCGATGAAGAACGGATTCGTTTTCTGGCATGTCAGAGGCATTGGGTGTTTCAACAGCAAGCGAGGCGAATGCGCTCGCGTAGCACAATGCAGATGCCAGTGATTTTCCTTTAGCAAGGCCAGACGCGAGTGCGCCATTGAAGGCATCGCCAGCGCCAGCCGTATTTTTTACAACGGCCGGAAATGCCGGAGAATAGATGAATTGCGTTCCGTCATAAGCGAGAGAACCTTTGCTACCCAATGTGATAATGGTATTTTTGACACCTTTTTGATGAATAATCTTTGCTGCACATTTGGCTGATTCAATATCGTTGACGGACATGTTTGCCAGCAGACCAGCTTCGGTTTCATTTGGCGTGATATAATCGATGTCATCAATGATGGTATTAACCATTTCATTATATGGCGCTGGGTTAATAATGACCGGGATATCATTTTTCTGTGCGAGACGAATGGTTTGTTGAAGTGCTTCGTAATTTGTCTCCAGTTGTACGAGAACAATATCTGAATGAACGATGGCTTCTTTTTGTATGGTGATTTCATCAGGTGAAATTGTCATGTTAGCACCTGGATAGATAGCGATGACGTTATCCCCGGTATCTCCATTCACCATAATAGTCGCTGTACCTGTCTGTGTTTCTTTGGTCTGATAGATAACGCTTTTATGGATTTTTGATGAGTTTATAAAATTAATGGCGTAATCACTGAAATGGTCTGACCCTACTTTAGTAATAAAATGCACATCAGAATCGGCATAGCTTGCCGCTAATGCCTGATTGCATCCTTTACCACCGGGCGAAAAAATAAATTTATCGGCAAGCAATGATTCGCCTGTCGAGGGTAGCCTCGGTAGGTAACTGATAATATCAACATTGAACGAGCCAATAACACATACATTATTCTTCATGGCAGAGAGACCTTTTTTTATTTTCTGCGCTGATTCATATTTTTCCAGCACATAAGCAATTTCGTTTTTTGCAACGTTATCAAGAGAGTCAAGGGTAATAAATGCACCACCATGACAGCGAGTGAGATATCCCTGCCCGGCAAGTTCATTGAGATCTGAGCGAATAGTTTCCTTTGTTACCTTGAGACTTTTCGCCAGATTTGAAACTTTTACAACTCCCGAAATACTGATTTCTTTCAATATTCTATGATGGCGTTCAAATTTCATTTTTTACCTCACCGTGGTTAAGTTAGTCCCAGGGGAAGTATATTGTTGTGATTGTCACCATAAAGTGATGGCAGAAACCAAAAAAAAACAAAAATGTAATATTAATATTATTAAAGTTACGAAAAATAGCGATGAAGATAGAAAGCCTAATAACCATATAATTCAGGTGGTTGTTAAGCCTGAACATGACGGTGGGGGAAGGCGATAGGCTGTAATCAACAACTCTATGTCAGGACTGGATGGCGCTTCCGTTCTTGAATTTTTCGGTGGGATATAAAAGAGAATGGCCTACAGCGTTTTGAACGATGTAGGCCTGACTGGTAGGTTATGGCGCATATCGCTGCAGTGATTCGGACCAGCGGAATATTTGGCTGCTTTTATCTTGTAGGTTAACGCGCTCTAAGTCATAAAACCCGTGCGTCTTTGCCGAGCGCATTTTAAGAATGTACTTACTTTCGCTGATGTCGTGCTGCCTTGTGCCGTCTTTATTCCAGTCTCCAGCAATGTCCGAATAGTAATAAACAAGGTCAGAAAACACGTTGATTATCTTGCTGTCTTTGATGGTGTAGAGTTCCAGCACTTCATAAAATGCGCCGCCGCCGGAGTAGGCATCGGAGTATCCACCTCGTACCCCGAACGCCAGGGTATCGGGGGCGATCCGGTACGGTGCCAGATCCAGTTTTGTATAATAAGCCAGCGGTCTGACGGACTCATCATCGCTCTCTTTTTCAGCGGCTTTATTCCACTCTGAGAGCTGGTTTAACGGTTTTTCCGAGCGTGCAATCGGCGTTAGCTGTGGATTCTGCCAGGAAAAAACGCCGAGATATAATTTATTAGCGCGCCCGTTGCTGTAGTTTTCCGGGCAGGTGTTATCCGCGTATTTTTTTGCTTGCTCGGCGTCAGCCTTATTATCGGCAAAACAAGCAATGCCAATATATTTACCGTCTTTTCCCCAAGATTTAGCACCGGTCAGGATTAGGTTGTCAGGATCTTCATTCGGTGCAACCCATGCAATCCACTGCTTTTCAGATAAGCCCTGAGGAAGCTCACCAAATCCTTTCGCAGGGGTTGCTCCTGCCATTTGCTCAGCAAAAATCTGTTTACCTTCAGGATGTTGGATGGCACTGGGTACAGAATCGAGATTTTGTACGGTAGTGGCAAAAGCAGGGGAGAGCGAGGCCAGCAACACCAGGGGAAGAAACTTTTTCACTATTGCGTCCTTTCAATAAGCAGGGCGATATGACTCGCCCTTAAATTTAATTCACGCGCGCCATAAAGTAGGCATCAACATACTCACCGTTGCGCAGGCCGTATTTCTTACCGGTGCCTTCGATTTCAAAGCCGTACTTCTTATAGACTGCTACAGCAGGCTCATTATCAACAAATACCGTCAGCTCAATGCGCTCGACGCGCAGCCAGTTGTCGCACATGTCGATCATCGTACGAATCAGCGCGCTGGCAACGCCACGATTGTGCCACCTGGCATCCACGCAGATACCAAAATCGGCCACGTGGCTGCGGCGCGGGCGCTGCGCGACCTCAATACAGAGATGCCCCACGACGATATCGTCAATGCAGGCAACCAGTTGTTTGACACCGGCTTGCTCGGTTAGCCGTGCTTGCCACATTTCGAGGGAAGGATGAGGGACCTGTAGCGTGTTGTGGTACACCTCCGGCTGGGCGTGGATCTGACGAATTGCGTCGTAATCTTTCGGTTCAGCGTGGCGTATCACTATCTCACTCATTCCTTATCTCCTGCAGGGTTAATTGTGCATTTACACTCGCTGAGAAAGAAAAATCCGTCAACTGCATTTTTTTGCAAAAAGAAGTAGACAAGTGCGAATGAGAATGATTATTATTGCTCTGCGTTCAGGGGAACCCCTACGGAGAACCTGAAAGCACGACATTGCTCACATTGCTTCCAGTATTACTTTAGCCAGCTTTTGCTGGCTTTTTTTTTGGGGTTTTGTTTCAGCCTGGCTTACTTGTCATTTTGTCCCCGGGGTGGGGCGACTGATGCCGGATGGCGCTTGCACTTATCCGGCCTACAGCTGAGACCTGGGTTTTGTAGGCCGGATAAGGCAACGCCGCATCCGGCATGATGACAGGATGGATTCAGTCTCCAGCCGCTTTGCGCTATGGTGTAGACAATCATCTTCAAAAGGATCGTCTCATGACCTTACACTGCGCATTTATTGGTTTTGGTAAAAGCACCACCCGCTACCATTTGCCGTACGTCCTCAACCGCAAAAATAGCTGGCACGTCGCGCATATTTTCCGCCGCAACGCCAGGGCGGAAGAGCAGGCGCCGCAGTATTCACATATTCACTTCACCAGCGACCTCGACGAGATCTTAAACGATCCGCAGGTGAAGCTGGTGATCGTCTGTACCCATGCTGACAGCCATTTTGAATACGCCAAACGCGCGCTGGAAGCGGGTAAAAATGTGCTGGTTGAGAAACCCTTCACCCCAACGCTTGCGCAAGCAAAAGAGTTGTTTGAGCTAGCGCAAAGCAAAGGGCTGACCGTTACGCCGTATCAGAATCGTCGTTTTGACTCCTGTTTCCTCACCGCTAAAAAAGCGATTGAGAGCGGCAAGCTCGGCAAGATTGTTGAGGTTGAAAGCCATTTCGATTACTACCGTCCTGAAGCAGAAACCAAGCCGGGACTGCCGCAGGACGGCGCGTTTTATGGTCTGGGCGTACACACCATGGATCAGATTATCTCGTTGTTCGGACGCCCCGATCATGTGGCCTACGACATCCGCAGCCTGCGCAACAAAGCGAACCCGGACGATACCTTTGAAGCGCAGCTGTTTTACGGCGACCTGAAAGCCATTGTTAAAACCAGCCATCTGGTGAAAATCGACTATCCGAAGTTTATCGTGCATGGCACCAAAGGCTCGTTTGTGAAGTACGGTATCGACCAGCAGGAAACCAGCCTGAAGGCTAATATCATGCCGGGTGAGCCAGGTTTCGCTGCCGATGATTCCATTGGAATGCTGGAATATGTCAACGATGACGGCATCACGGTGAAAGAAGAGGTGAAGCCGGAAGTGGGGGACTACGGTCGCGTCTATGATTCGCTGTACCAGACGCTAACCGCCGGTACGCCTAATTACGTCAAGGAATCTGAAGTTCTTACCAACCTGGAGATCCTCGAACGCGCCTTTGAACAGGCAACGCCTGCCACGATAACCCTCGCCAAATAGCCTGCACAGACTCCTCTTGGCTTGTTCATATTTTTTGAACAGAGGAGTCAATTTTCACCCTCTATGATCCCAGACGGATTGAGTCCACACTTACTCCATCGAAAACATCTGGGGATGAACACAATGATCTACTTACGCAAAGCTAACGACCGTGGCCACGCTAATCATGGCTGGCTTGATTCCTGGCATACCTTCTCTTTTGCCAACTACTATGACCCGAACTTTATGGGGTTCTCGGCACTGCGCGTGATTAACGATGACGTGATCGATGCAGGCCAGGGCTTTGGCACCCACCCCCATAAAGACATGGAAATCCTGACCTACGTGCTGGAAGGCGCGGTAGAGCATCAGGACAGCATGGGCAATAAAGAGCAGGTTCCGGCCGGTGAGTTTCAGATTATGAGCGCCGGGACGGGGATCCGTCACTCGGAGTACAACCCGAGCAATACTGAGAAGCTGCATCTGTATCAGATCTGGATCATGCCGCAGGAGAACGGTATTACTCCGCGTTATGAACAGCGTCGTTTCGATGCCGCTCAGGGTAAACAACTGGTGCTGTCGCCGGATGCCCGTGATGGTTCACTGAAAGTGTACCAGGATATGGAGCTGTACCGTTGGGCGCTGGTCAAAGATGAGCAGTCGGTGCATCAGATTGCCGCTGAACGCCGCGTCTGGATCCAGGTCGTAAAAGGTAACGTGACGATTAACGGGACCAAAGCGACCACCAGCGACGGTCTGGCAATCTGGGATGAACAGGCAATTTCTATTCATGCCGACAGCGACAGTGAAGTGTTACTGTTTGACCTGCCGCCAGTATAACGTGCTGTAATCCTTGTAGGCCGGATAAGACGCGAAAGCGTCGCCATCCGGCTTTTCATCGTTTGTCATTAATTCCACACGTCCGTGGTAAACTGGGGGAATCTATCCCTTTTTAACGCTTCAGGACGATGAAAAAGAAAAGACCCGTACTTCAGGATGTAGCCGACCGCGTGGGCGTGACCAAAATGACGGTCAGTCGCTTTTTGCGTAATCCGGAGCAGGTCTCCGTGGCGCTGCGGGGCAAAATTGCCGCTGCACTTGATGAGCTGGGTTATATTCCCAATCGCGCTCCTGATATCCTTTCTAACGCCACCAGCCGCGCTATCGGCGTGCTGTTACCGTCTCTCACTAACCAGGTTTTTGCTGAAGTGCTACGCGGCATTGAGGCCGTCACCGACGCCCATGGTTATCAAACCATGCTCGCGCACTACGGCTATAAGCCTGAGATGGAACAAGAGCGCCTGGAATCGATGCTGTCGTGGAATATCGATGGCCTGATCCTCACCGAACGTAGCCATACGCCCCGTACGCTGAAAATGATTGAAGTTGCCGGTATCCCGGTGGTTGAATTGATGGACAGCCAGTCTCCGTGTCTGGATATCGCCGTCGGTTTCGACAACTTCGAAGCCGCGCGTCAGATGACTGCCGCTATTATCGCCCGCGGGCACCGTCATGTAGCCTATCTTGGCGCACGTCTTGATGAGCGTACTATCATCAAACAGAGAGGCTACGAGCAGGCAATGCGCGATGCCAACCTGGTGCCGTACAGCGTGATGGTGGAACAGTCTTCTTCCTACTCCTCCGGTATTGAACTCATCCGTCAGGCGCGGCGCGAATACCCGCAGCTCGACGGCATTTTCTGTACCAACGATGACCTGGCGGTAGGGGCGGCCTTCGAATGCCAGCGTTTAGGGCTGAAAATCCCGGATGACATGGCGATTGCCGGATTCCACGGTCACGACATCGGGCAGGTGATGGAGCCGCGTCTGGCGAGTGTGCTCACGCCGCGTGAACGGATGGGCAGCATTGGCGCAGAACGCCTGCTGGCGCGCATTCGTGGTGAAGCAGTCACGCCTAAAATGTTAGATTTAGGTTTCACCTTGTCACCGGGCGGATCTATTTAAGCCAACAACTTTGAACTAGCTCACACTTATACACTTCGAGCACGAATGGATATTGCTTCTCTATTTATCCGGCTGGACAATGTTACCGATAACAGTTACCCGTAACAATTTCCTGATTCTTGTACCAGTGGGGGCAACGCTTTGAGCACGACTAATCATGATCACCACGTTTACGTTCTGATGGGCGTATCGGGCAGCGGTAAATCTGCTGTCGCCAGCGAAGTGGCGCATCAACTGCAGGCCGCGTTTCTTGATGGCGATTTTCTCCATCCGCGCAGCAACATCATGAAAATGGCTTCCGGTGAGCCACTCAACGATGACGACCGTAAACCGTGGCTACAGGCGCTGAATGACGCCGCTTTTGCGATGCAGCGTACCAACAAGGTTTCGCTGATCGTCTGTTCTGCCTTGAAAAAAGTCTACCGCGACCAGTTACGCGACGGTAACCCGAACCTCTCTTTCATTTATCTGAAAGGGGATTTTGACGTTATCGAAAGCCGTCTGAAGGCGCGTAAAGGCCACTTCTTCAAAACACAGATGCTGGTTACCCAGTTTGAAGCGCTGGAAGAACCGGGTGCGAATGAAAACGATGTACTGGTGGTCGATATCGATCAACCACTGGACGGTGTGGTCGCCAGCACCATTGAGGTTATTAACCAAGGCAGTAAGTAGTGAGCACATTAACGCTTGTTTTAACAGCAGTAGGGTCCGTTTTATTACTGCTGTTTTTAGTGATGAAGGCGCGTATGCACGCCTTCGTTGCTTTGATGGTGGTATCCATTGGTGCAGGTCTCTTTTCTGGTATGCCGCTCGATAAAATCGCGGCGACCATGGAAAAAGGGATGGGAGGCACGCTCGGTTTCCTGGCGATTGTGGTGGCGCTGGGGGCGATGTTCGGCAAGATTTTGCATGAGACCGGCGCGGTCGATCAGATTGCCGTCAAAATGCTGAAATCCTTCGGTCACAGCCGCGCACATTACGCGATTGGCCTGGCCGGTCTGATTTGCGCGCTGCCGCTGTTCTTTGAGGTGGCGATTGTGCTACTGATTAGCGTAGCGTTTTCAATGGCACGCCATACCGGTACTAACCTGGTTAAGTTGGTCATTCCGCTGTTTGCGGGCGTGGCGGCTGCCGCAGCGTTCCTGCTGCCGGGGCCTGCGCCGATGCTGCTGGCCTCTCAGATGCACGCCGACTTTGGCTGGATGATCCTGATTGGCCTGTGCGCTGCGATTCCGGGCATGATTATCGCCGGGCCGCTGTGGGGTAATTTCATCAGCCGTTACGTTGAGCTGCACGTACCGGAAGACATTACCGAGCCGCATCTGGGCGAAGGCAAAATGCCCTCCTTTGGCTTCAGCTTATCGCTTATCCTGCTGCCGCTGGTGCTGGTTGGTCTGAAAACCATCGCCGCACGCTTTGTTCCGGTCGGTTCTTCAACCTACGAATGGTTCGAGTTTATCGGTCATCCGTTTACCGCGATTCTGGTTGCCTGTCTGGTGGCGATTTACGGTCTGGCGGTGCGCCAGGGCATGCCAAAAGACCGCGTGATGGAAATCTGCGGCCATGCGCTGCAGCCAGCGGGAATTATTCTGCTGGTGATTGGCGCGGGCGGTGTGTTCAAACAGGTACTGGTGGATTCCGGCGTTGGTCCGGCGCTGGGCGAAGCGTTAACCGGTATGGGCTTGCCGATTGCCATCACCTGCTTCGTGCTGGCGGCGGCGGTGCGTATCATTCAGGGTTCCGCGACCGTGGCCTGCTTAACGGCGGTCGGTCTGGTGATGCCAGTGATTGAGCAACTGAACTATTCCGGTGCTCAGATGGCAGCGCTGTCTATCTGTATCGCGGGCGGCTCTATCGTGGTCAGCCACGTTAACGATGCCGGTTTCTGGTTGTTCGGTAAATTTACCGGCGCGACCGAAGCGCAAACGCTGAAGACCTGGACGATGATGGAAACCATCCTCGGTACGGTCGGCGCGATTGTCGGTATGATTGCTTTCCAGCTGTTGAGCTGATGGCATTGCCCGGTGGCGCTAGCGCTTACCGGGCCTACAAACGAGCACATATCGACACCGTAGGCCGGGTAAGGCGAAGCCGCCACCCGGCATAAAGTGAGTGCGTTACCCCTTCATCCACATCCGAACGCCGTCGAGGAACATCTGGGTTGCCATCATCACCAGAATCAGCCCCATCAGGCGCTCCAGCGCGTTAACCCCTTTCTCTCCCAGCAGGCGTAAAAATAGCGAAGACTGCAGCAAAATCACGAATGTGCCGCCCCAGGCGATCAGCAGCGCAATCACCAGGTGCCCCATCTGGTTTGGATACTGATGCGACAACAACATTAATGAGGCCAGGATTGTCGGCCCGGCTACCAGCGGAATCGCCAGCGGTACGATAAACGGCTCTTCACCAGCCGGAAGCCCGGTGCTATTCCCGGTGGCGCTGGGGAAAATCATCTTAATGGCGATCAGGAACAGAATGATGCCCCCGGAGATCGATACGGTTTCTGCACGCAGGTTAAGAAATGCCAGAATTTTCTCGCCCGCAAACAGGAATATCAGCATCACCAACAGCGCAATAAACAGCTCGCGAATCATAATCGCGCGGCGACGTTTTGGTTCGGTATGTTTCAATACGGACATGAAAATGGGCAGATTTCCGAGCGGATCCATAATCAGGATCAATAAAACTGCCGCTGAAATGATTTCATTCATAACTCAAATTCCCTGATAATTACCGCGGACTTTCTGCTTGCTTGCGCAGCGGGATAAGTCGCATTACTGATGGCTTCGCTATCATTGATTAATTTCACTTGCGACTTTGGCTGCTTTTTGTATGGTGAAGGATAGGCCAGTAGGATACTGGTTAGCATACACAGCACACATCTCTGCAGGAAAAAACGCTATGAAAAATGTTGGTTTTATCGGCTGGCGCGGTATGGTCGGCTCTGTTCTCATGCAACGCATGGTTGAGGAGCGTGACTTCGACGCCATTCGCCCTGTTTTCTTTTCTACTTCCCAGCTTGGGCAGGTGGCACCGACGTTCGGTGGCACCGCGACCGGCACACTTCAGGACGCTTTTGATCTGGATGCGCTGAAGGCGCTCGATATCATCGTGACCTGTCAGGGCGGCGATTATACCAACGAAATCTATCCAAAGCTTCGTGAAAGCGGTTGGCAAGGTTACTGGATTGACGCAGCCTCTTCGCTGCGTATGAAAGACGATGCCATCATTATTCTCGATCCGGTTAACCAGGATGTCATCACCGACGGCCTGAATAAAGGTATTAAGACCTTTGTCGGCGGCAACTGTACCGTTAGCCTGATGCTGATGTCTCTCGGTGGCCTGTTTGCCAATGACCTGGTTGACTGGGTTTCCGTGGCAACCTATCAGGCGGCTTCCGGCGGCGGCGCGCGCCATATGCGTGAGCTGCTGTCTCAGATGGGTCATCTGTATGGCCATGTGGCCGAGGAACTGGCGACCCCTTCCTCTGCTATTCTCGACATCGAACGTAAAGTGACGACCCTGTCCCGCAGCGGCGAACTGCCGGTTGATAACTTTGGCGTACCGCTGGCCGGTAGCCTGATTCCGTGGATCGACAAACAGCTCGATAACGGTCAGAGCCGCGAAGAGTGGAAGGGACAGGCGGAAACCAACAAAATTCTCAACACGTCTTCCGTGATCCCGGTTGATGGTCTGTGCGTGCGCGTCGGCGCGCTGCGCTGCCACAGCCAGGCGTTCACCATTAAACTGAAAAAAGATGTGTCTATTCCGACCGTAGAAGAACTGCTGGCGGCGCACAATCCGTGGGCCAAAGTCGTGCCAAACGATCGGGATATCACCATGCGTGAGTTAACCCCGGCGGCCGTTACCGGTACGCTGACCACGCCAGTAGGCCGTCTGCGTAAGCTGAACATGGGACCGGAGTTCCTGTCAGCCTTTACCGTGGGCGACCAGTTGCTGTGGGGTGCTGCGGAGCCATTGCGCCGTATGCTGCGCCAATTGGCGTAATAGTTTGTTAACGATCAAGGGGTGAGGAATCACCCCTTTTTTTGCGTAATACAGGAGTAAGCGCAGATGTTTCATTTTTTACCAGGAGTAAGATAAAGCATTGGCTATTCTTTAAGGGTGACTTAGTACCGGAGGTATTAAGTTGTTGCCTGAAGGTGGGACGACGCAGAGAGGATGCACAATTGTGCTGCGCCGTTCAGGTCAAAAAAAGTGTCACTACCTGATGTCGAAAATCAGTTGGAAGGGGTGACACCATAAAACAGGATGACAACCATGTCCGTTCGTATCGATAGAGACGTGATTAATGCGCTAATTGCAGGCCATTTTGCGGATCCTTTTTCCGTACTCGGTATGCACCAAACTGATGCTGGACTCGAAGTCCGCGCCCTATTACCTGACGCCACCGAAGTGTGGGTGATCGAACCCAAAACCGGACGCAAAGTCGGCAAGCTGGATTGCCTCGACTCTCGCGGTTTTTTCTGTGCAGTACTTCCCCGCCGTAAAAATTTCTTTCGCTATCAGCTGGCCGTTGTCTGGCATGGACAGCAGAATCTGATTGATGACCCTTATCGTTTTGGTCCGCTGATCCAGGATATGGATGCATGGCTGTTATCTGAAGGTACGCATCTGCGACCTTACGAAACGCTGGGTGCGCATGCGGATACCATGGATGGCGTCACCGGTACTCGTTTCTCCGTCTGGGCACCCAACGCCCAGCGTGTTTCGGTGGTTGGTCAGTTCAACTACTGGGATGGCCGTCGCCACCCGATGCGCCTGCGTAAAGAAAGCGGTATCTGGGAGCTGTTTATCCCCGGTGCGCAGCATGGTCAGCTGTATAAATACGAGATGATCGATGCCAACGGTAAGCTGCGGATTAAAGCCGACCCTTACGCGTTTGAAGCGCAAATGCGCCCGGAAACCGCGTCACTTATTTGCGGTCTGCCGGAAAAAGTGGTGCAAAGCGAGGAGCGTAAAAAAGCCAATCAGTTTGATGCGCCGATCTCTATTTATGAAGTACATCTGGGTTCATGGCGTCGTCATACCGATAACAACTTCTGGCTGAGCTACCGCGAGCTGGCGGATCAGTTAGTGCCTTACGCCAAGTGGATGGGCTTTACCCACCTCGAACTGTTGCCGATTAACGAGCATCCGTTCGACGGTAGCTGGGGTTACCAACCTACCGGCATGTATGCGCCGACCCGTCGCTTCGGGACTCGCGATGATTTCCGCTATTTCGTGAATGCCGCGCATCAGGCGGGGCTGAACGTCATTCTCGACTGGGTGCCGGGCCATTTCCCATCGGACGACTTTGGTTTGGCAGAGTTTGATGGCACTAACCTTTATGAGCACAGCGACCCGCGCGAAGGGTATCACCAGGACTGGAACACGCTGATCTACAACTACGGTCGCCGTGAAGTCAGCAACTACCTGGTGGGTAATGCTCTGTACTGGATTGAACGTTTTGGGATCGACGCGTTGCGCGTGGATGCCGTGGCGTCGATGATTTATCGCGACTACAGCCGCAAAGAAGGGGAATGGATCCCAAACGAATTTGGTGGTCGTGAAAACCTTGAAGCCATTGAGTTTTTGCGCAATACCAACCGCATTCTTGGCGAGCAAGTTCCGGGCGCGGTGAGCATGGCGGAAGAGTCCACCGACTTTGCCGGCGTTTCAAGACCACAGGATATGGGCGGTTTAGGGTTCTGGTATAAGTGGAACCTCGGCTGGATGCACGACACGCTGGACTACATGAAGCTGGACCCGATTCATCGTCAGTACCATCACGACAAGCTGACCTTCGGCATGCTGTACAACTACACCGAAAACTTTGTCCTGCCGCTGTCGCATGATGAAGTGGTACACGGTAAAAAATCCATTCTCGATCGCATGCCGGGAGACGCATGGCAGAAGTTTGCCAACCTGCGCGCCTACTACGGCTGGATGTGGGCCTTCCCGGGCAAAAAACTGCTGTTTATGGGCAACGAGTTTGCGCAGGGACGTGAATGGAACCATGACGCCAGCCTCGACTGGCACCTGCTGGAAGGCGGCGATAACTGGCACCACGGCGTACAGCGTCTGGTGCGCGATCTGAACCACACCTACCGTCATCACAAAGCGCTGCACGAGCTCGACTTTGACGCCTATGGCTTTGAGTGGCTGGTGGTAGATGACAATGAACGTTCGGTGCTGGCTTTCGTGCGTCGTGACAAGGTCGGCAATGAAATCATCGTGGTCAGTAACTTTACGCCTGTGCCCCGCCACGGCTATCGCTTCGGTATCAATCAGCCAGGCAAATGGCGTGAGATCCTCAATACCGACTCGATGCATTACCACGGCAGCAATACCGGTAACGGCGGTGCGGTGCACAGCGATGAAATCGCCAGCCATGGTCGTCAGCACTCACTGAGCCTCACGTTACCGCCGTTGGCAACGATTTGGCTGGTCCGGGAGGGGTAATGACGCAACTGGCAACCGGCAACGCCACCCCCCATGGTGCAACGTATGACGGCCATGGTGTCAATTTCACACTCTTCTCGGCCCACGCTGAACGCGTTGAATTATGCGTATTCGATGAGCAAGGGTGCCAACTTCGCTATGACCTGCCGGGGCGTAGCGGTGATGTCTGGCATGGCTATCTGGCCAACGCCCGGCCCGGTCTGCGCTATGGCTATCGTGTTCATGGCCCATGGCAACCGCAGCAGGGCCACCGGTTTAATCCGGCCAAGCTGCTGCTTGACCCTTGCGCCCGTCGGGTGGATGGCGAGTTAAAAGATAACCCGCTGCTGCACGGTGGGCTAAATGAACCGGATCATCATGATAATGCCACCATCGCGCTGAAGGGCGTGGTGGTGTCCGATCATTATGACTGGGAGGATGATGCCCCGCCGCGCACGCCGTGGGGCAATACCGTGATTTACGAAGCGCATGTCAAAGGGTTGACGTATTTGCATCCTGAGCTGCCGGAAGAGATTCGCGGAACCTACAAAGCGCTGGGCCATCCAGTGATGATCGATTACTTCAAGCGCCTCGGCATTACCGCGCTGGAGCTGCTGCCGGTGGCGCATTTTGCCAGCGAACCACGGCTTCAACGGCTGGGGCTGTCGAACTATTGGGGCTACAACCCGGTAGCGATGTTCGCGCTGCATCCGGCCTATGCCTGTTCGCCGGAGAGTGCGCTTGATGAGTTTCGCGACGCGGTAAAAGCGCTGCACAAAGCGGGGATTGAGGTCATTCTCGATATCGTTTTGAACCACAGCGCCGAGCTGGATCTCGAAGGCCCCGTCTTCTCGCTGCGCGGAATTGATAACCGTAGCTATTATTGGATCAGGGACGATGGTGATTACTACAACTGGACCGGTTGTGGGAACACCCTCAATCTGAGCCATCCCGGCGTTGTGGAATACGCATGTGAATGCCTGCGCTACTGGGTTGAAACCTGCCATGTGGATGGTTTTCGTTTTGATTTGGCTTCCGTCATGGGGCGTACACCTGCGTTTCGTCAGGATGCGCCGCTGTTTACCGCGATCCAAAACTGTCCGCAGCTCTCACGCGTTAAGCTGATTGCGGAACCGTGGGATATTGGTGAAGGCGGCTATCAGGTGGGGAATTTCCCTCCGCCGTTTGCCGAGTGGAATGACCATTTCCGCGATGCGACCCGACGCTTCTGGCTCCAGCGTAATCTCTCGTTGGGTGAGTTTGCCGGGCGTTTTGCCGCATCAAGCGACGTGTTTAAACGCAATGGTCGCAAACCCAGCGCGACGGTCAATCTGGTGACTGCGCACGACGGTTTTACGCTACGCGACTGTGTGTGCTTCACAAATAAGCACAATGAAGCGAATGGTGAGGAAAATCGCGACGGCACTAGCAATAACTACAGCGACAATCATGGTAAAGAAGGATTAGGCGGCACGCTGGACCTGATTGAGCGGCGGCGCGACAGCATTCATGCGCTGTTAACCACGCTGTTGCTCTCCCAGGGTACGCCGATGTTGCTGGCGGGCGATGAGCATGGTCATAGCCAGCACGGCAACAATAACGCTTACTGCCAGGATAACGCCCTAACCTGGCTGGACTGGCAGCAGGCAAACAGCGGACTAACCACATTTACCGCTGCCCTGATCCATCTTCGTCAGCAAATTCCTGCATTAACGGACGATCGCTGGTGGGAAGAGGGCGATGGCAATGTTCGTTGGCTGAATAAGTACGCACAACCCTTAAGTGCGGATGAGTGGCAAAACGGCCCGAGGCAGATGCAAATCCTGCTTTCAGACCGTTTTCTTATTGCAATAAATGCCACGCTTGAGGTGACAGATATCGTTTTACCTGAAGGGGGATGGTGCGCCGTTCCCCCATTTGCCGGAGAGGATAATCCGGTGCTTACGGCTGTCTGGCAGGGACCTGCGCACGGACTGTGTGTGTTCCAGAGAAGATAAAAAAGGAGTTAGTCATGGTGAGTTTAGAGAAGAACGATCGTGTAATGTTGGCGCGCCAGCTGCCATTAAAATCTGTTGCCCTGATCCTGGCCGGTGGCCGCGGTACCCGCTTAAAAGATTTAACCAACAAACGTGCCAAACCTGCTGTGCACTTTGGCGGTAAGTTCCGCATTATCGATTTTGCCTTATCCAACTGTATTAACTCCGGGATCCGCCGTATTGGCGTGATCACTCAGTACCAGTCCCACACGCTGGTGCAGCATATTCAGCGCGGCTGGTCGTTCTTTAGCGAAGAGATGAACGAGTTCGTCGATCTGCTACCTGCCCAGCAGAGAATGCAGGGTGAAAACTGGTATCGCGGCACGGCGGATGCGGTGACCCAAAACCTGGACATCATTCGACGCTATAAAGCGGAATATGTGGTGATCCTCGCGGGCGATCATATCTACAAGCAGGACTACTCACGCATGCTGATCGACCACGTCGAGAAAGGCGCGCGTTGCACCGTGGCCTGTATGCCAGTGCCTATTGAAGAGGCCAGCGCGTTTGGCGTGATGGACGTGGACGACACCGATAAAATTATCGAGTTCGTTGAAAAACCCGCCAACCCGCCAGCCATGCCTGGCGACCCGACCAAATCTCTTGCCAGTATGGGGATCTACGTTTTCAACGCCGATTATCTGTATGAATTGCTGGCGGAAGATGACCTTGATGAAAACTCCAGTCACGATTTCGGTAAAGACATTATCCCGAAAATCACCGAAGCTGGCATGGCGTATGCACATCCATTCCCGTTGTCCTGCGTGCAGTCTGACCCGGAATCCGAGCCGTACTGGCGTGACGTGGGTACGCTGGAAGCCTACTGGAAGGCGAACCTCGATCTGGCTTCGGTGACGCCTGAACTGGACATGTACGACCAGGACTGGCCAATCCGTACGCACATGGAATCGCTGCCACCGGCGAAATTTGTTCAGGACCGTTCCGGCAGCCACGGAATGACGCTGAACTCGCTGGTTTCTGGCGGATGCATAATTTCAGGTTCGGTGGTGGTGCAGTCCGTTCTGTTCCCGCGAGTGCGGGTGAATTCATTCTGTAACATTGATTCGGCAGTGTTGTTACCTGAAGTGTGGGTGGGACGTTCGTGCCGCTTACGTCGTTGCATTATCGACCGCGCCTGCGTTATTCCCGAAGGCATGGTGATTGGTGAAAACGCGGAAGAAGATGCGCGTCGTTTCTACCGTTCAGAGGAAGGTATTGTGCTGGTCACGCGTGAAATGCTACGCAAACTGCAGATCAAACAGGAGCGATAATGCAGGTTTTACACGTTTGTTCAGAGATGTTCCCCCTGTTAAAAACCGGGGGACTGGCGGATGTTATTGGGGCGTTACCCGCAGCGCAAATAGCGGACGGCGTGGATGCCCGCGTGCTGCTCCCGGCGTTTCCTGATATTCGTCGCGGCATTCCCGATGCGCAGGTAGTGACGCGTCGGGATACCTTCGCCGGACGTATCACGCTGCTGTTCGGGCATTTCAACGGCGTGGGTATTTACCTGATTGACGCGCCGCATCTCTATGACCGCCCCGGTAGCCCGTATCACGACACTAACCTGTTTGCTTATACCGATAACGTGCAGCGTTTTGCATTGCTGGGCTGGGTTGGCTGTGAAATGGCCTGTGGCCTTGACCCATTCTGGCGCCCGGATGTGGTGCATGCGCACGACTGGCATGCGGGTCTGGCTCCGGCGTATCTGGCGGCGCGCGGCCATCCGGCGAAATCGGTGTTCACCGTCCACAACCTGGCGTATCAAGGCATGTTTTATGCAAAGCATATGGATGACATCCAATTGCCATGGTCGTTCTTTAATGTGCACGGACTGGAGTTTAACGGGCAGATTTCGTTTCTGAAGGCAGGGTTGTACTACGCCGACCACATTACGGCGGTCAGTCCGACCTACGCGCGGGAAATTACCGAGCCGCAGTTTGCCTACGGCATGGAAGGTCTGTTGCAGCAACGTCATCGCGAAGGGCGCCTTTCCGGCGTGCTGAACGGCGTTGATGAAAAAATCTGGAGCCCGGAAACCGATCTCCTGCTGGCATCGCGATATACGCGCGACACGCTGGAGGAGAAGGCAGAAAACAAACGTCAGCTTCAGATAGCGATGGGACTTAAGGTCAACGATAAAGTACCGCTGTTTGCTGTGGTGAGCCGTCTGACCAGTCAAAAAGGGCTGGATCTGGTGCTGGAAGCGCTGCCGGGGTTGTTAGAGCAGGGTGGACAGCTGGCATTGCTAGGCGCGGGCGATCCGGTATTACAGGAAGGATTCCTCGCCGCAGCGGCGGAACATCCAGGACAGGTGGGTGTGCAGATCGGCTATCACGAAGCCTTCTCGCACCGCATCATGGGTGGGGCCGATGTGATATTGGTTCCCAGCCGTTTTGAGCCGTGTGGCTTAACGCAGTTGTATGGACTGAAGTACGGCACGCTGCCGCTGGTGCGGCGCACCGGTGGGCTGGCTGATACAGTCTCTGACAGTTCGCTGGAAAACCTGGCGGACGGTATCGCCAGTGGGTTTGTATTTGAAGATAGTAATGCCTGGTCGCTGTTACGCGCGATCCGGCGTGCTTTCGTATTGTGGTCCCGGCCTTCGCTTTGGCGGTTTGTACAACGTCAGGCCATGACCATGGATTTTAGCTGGCAAGTCGCGGCGAAGTCATACCGTGAGCTTTACTATCGCTTGAAATAGATATCCAGGAATCACCTATATGAATGCTCCATTTACTTATGCATCGCCCACACTCAGCGTAGAGGCACTTAAGCATTCTATTGCCTATAAGCTGATGTTCACGATTGGTAAGGACCCGGTCATTGCCAATAAACATGAGTGGCTGAACGCCACGTTGTTCGCGGTGCGCGACCGTCTCGTGGAGCGCTGGCTGCGTTCTAACCGTGCGCAATTATCTCAGGAAACTCGTCAGGTCTATTACCTGTCTATGGAGTTTCTGATTGGCCGCACGCTTTCCAATGCACTGTTATCGCTGGGCATTTATGACGATGTCAAAAATGCGCTGGAAGGAATGGGGTTGGATCTTGAAGATCTGATCGACGAAGAAAACGACCCGGGTCTTGGCAATGGCGGTCTCGGGCGCCTGGCGGCCTGCTTTCTGGACTCTCTGGCAACGCTGGGATTGCCGGGACGCGGCTACGGTATTCGTTATGACTACGGCATGTTCAAGCAGAACATTGTTGATGGCCGCCAGAAAGAGTCGCCGGACTACTGGCTGGAATACGGTAACCCGTGGGAATTCAAACGCCACAACACGCGCTACAAAGTGCGTTTTGGCGGGCGTATTCAGCAGGAAGGAAAGAAAACGCGCTGGATAGAAACCGAAGAGATCCTCGCGGTCGCCTACGACCAGATTATCCCCGGCTACGACACCGACGCCACCAACACGCTGCGTCTGTGGAATGCCCAGGCCAGTAGCGAGATTAATCTCGGTAAATTTAACCAGGGCGACTACTTTGCGGCGGTGGAAGATAAAAACCACTCCGAGAACGTCTCCCGCGTACTGTACCCGGACGACTCCACCTATTCAGGACGTGAACTGCGGCTGCGCCAGGAGTATTTCCTGGTCTCCTCCACGGTGCAGGACATTCTGAGCCGTCATTACCAGCTGCACAAAACCTACGACAACCTGGCGGATAAAATTGCCATTCACCTCAACGACACCCATCCGGTGCTGTCGATCCCAGAGCTAATGCGTTTGCTGATCGATGAGCATAAGTTCAGCTGGGACGATGCGTTTGAGGTCTGCTGCCAGGTCTTCTCGTATACCAACCACACTTTGATGAGCGAAGCGCTGGAGACCTGGCCTGTCGATATGCTGGGCAAAATTTTGCCGCGCCATCTGCAAATCATCTTTGAAATCAACGACTACTTCCTGAAAACGTTACAGGAACAGTATCCGAACGATACCGATCTGCTGGGGCGGACGTCGATTATCGATGAATCTAACGGCCGTCGTGTGCGTATGGCATGGCTGGCGGTGGTGGTGAGCCACAAGGTTAACGGCGTTTCCGAGCTGCACTCCAACCTGATGGTGCAGTCACTGTTTGCTGATTTTGCGAAGATTTTCCCGACTCGTTTTTGCAACGTCACCAATGGCGTGACGCCGCGTCGCTGGCTGGCGCTAGCCAACCCGTCGCTCTCTGAAGTGCTGGATGAGAACATTGGACGCACCTGGCGAACCGATCTCAGCCAGCTCAGTGAGCTTGAGCAGCACTGCGATTACCCGCTGGTAAATCAGGCGGTGCGCCGCGCGAAGCTGGAGAATAAAAAGCGTCTGGCCACGCTTATTGCCCAGCAGCTGAACGTGGTGGTGAACCCGAAATCGCTGTTTGATGTGCAGATAAAGCGTATTCACGAATACAAACGTCAGTTGATGAACGTGCTGCATGTGATTACCCGCTACAACCGCATTAAGGCCGATCCTGACGCTGAGTGGGTACCGCGTGTGAATATCTTCGCAGGTAAAGCGGCTTCTGCTTATTACATGGCGAAACACATCATTCACCTGATCAACGACGTCGCGAAAGTGATCAACAACGATCCGCAAATTGGCGACAAGCTGAAAGTGGTGTTTATCCCCAACTACAGCGTCAGCCTGGCGCAGGTGATTATTCCTGCTGCCGATCTGTCTGAGCAGATTTCTCTGGCCGGGACCGAAGCCTCCGGTACCAGTAATATGAAATTTGCTCTTAACGGCGCGCTGACCATCGGGACGCTGGACGGTGCCAACGTTGAGATGCTGGAGCATGTGGGCGCAGAAAATATCTTTATCTTTGGTAATACGGCGGAAGAGGTCGAGGCTTTACGCAGCCAGGGCTACAAGCCGCGTGAGTATTACGAGAAAGATGAAGAGCTGCACCAGGTGCTGACGCAGATCGGCAGCGGCGTATTCAGCCCTGAGGAGCCGGGACGCTATCGCGACCTGGTGGATTCGCTGATTAACTTTGGCGACCACTATCAGGTTCTGGCGGATTATCGCAGCTACGTTGATTGCCAGGATAAGGTTGATGAACTGTATCGTCACCCGGAAGAGTGGACCACCAAGTCGATGATTAATATCGCCAACATGGGGTACTTCTCGTCGGACAGGACGATCAAAGAGTACGCCGAAAACATCTGGCATATTGATTCGGTGCGGTTGTAATAAGGGATAGGACTACCTGTAGGCCGGATAAGGCGCTAGCCGCCATCCGGCAAAAGGCCCGATAGCGATGACGCTTACCGGGCCTACAGGGCGCTCGTTGCCGGGGGCGCTTCGCTTGCCCGGCCTACGTTCGTGTACTTGCTTACGACGCCAGTGACAGCTGGTGTTTCTCGATATACTCCGCCAGCCACTGGGTCATGCGTGACTGCTGCTCAGCGTTCAGCCACATACCTTCTTTCGTGCGACGCCACAGCGCATCTTCCGCGCGACGAACCCATTCGTGATCGACCAGATATTTCAGCTCGGCCTCATAAAACTCATGGCCAAAGTCTTCACCTAACTCGGCAAGCGAGGTGGCTTCGCCGATGACCCATTCGGTGTTGCTGCCGTAGGTGCGAGAATAATGGCGTGCCAGCGACTCGGTCAGGAACGGGTATCGACGGCGCAGTTTGGCTGCGTAATCTTCGCGATCGCCGCCAATGTCACCGCCTGGCAGAATGCACTCTTTCGTCCATGCCGGACCAATTCCCTGATAGTACGATGCCAGTTTTTCCATCGCGTGCTCAGCCAGCTTACGATAGGTGGTCAGCTTACCGCCAAAGACCGACAGCAGCGGCGCTTTGCCGTTTTCGTCGTGGATATCCAGCGTGTAATCACGGGTGATCGCCTGCGGTGAGTCAGACTCGTCATCGCACAGCGGACGCACGCCCGAGTAAGTCCAGACGATATCATCACGACCCAGTTGTTTCTTAAAGTGCGCGTTGTAGACCTTCAGCAGGTAATTGATTTCGCTTTCATCAATTTTCACTGCTTTCGGATCGCCTTTGTATTCAACGTCTGTCGTCCCAATGATCGAGAATTCATCCATCCATGGGATAACAAACACAATACGTTTATCTTCGTTTTGCAGAATATAAGCTTGCTTCTGGGTATGTACGCGCGGCACTACGATGTGGCTGCCTTTGATCAGGCGAATACCGTACGGCGATGGCAGGTGCATACCGTCGTCGAAGAACTCTTTCACCCACGGACCGGTGGCGTTGACCAGGCCACGCGCCTGCCAGGTGTGTTTTTTGCCGGTATCGATATCTTCAGCTTCAACAATCCACAAACCGTTTTCACGGCGAGCAGAGGTGGCGCGAGTGCGGGTTAATACTTCTCCGCCTTTGCGTACGACCATTTGGGCGTTTGCCAAAACCAGTCGCGCATCGTCTACCCAGCAGTCCGAATATTCGAAACCGCGCACAATCTCAGGTTTCATTACGGAATCTGCGCCAAAACGCAAACCTGTAGAACTTGGCAAACTGGTGCGTTTGCCCAGATGATCGTACATAAACAAACCAATGCGGATCATCCACGCCGGACGCAGGTGCGGGCGGTGGGGCAGACGAAAGCGCATCGGAAAGGCGATATGCGGTGCCATTTTCAACAGCACTTCACGTTCGGCCAGCGCTTCGCTTACCAGACGAAATTCGTAGTGTTCCAGGTAGCGCAGGCCACCGTGGATGAGTTTGGAGCTAGCGGAAGAGGTGGCGCAGGCTAAATCCTGCGCTTCCAGCATCAGCACGGATAAACCGCGTCCAGCGGCATCTGCCGCGATACCGGCACCGTTGATGCCTCCACCTATCACAATCAGATCTTTGGTTTCCATGCTGGCCTCTCGCACTTTCGTTATAGCTCATTAATGTTCGTTATCGAGCATAATAGCAAAGAATCGCGCCATTGGTAACATCGGATAAACAATTTACAGTGATACATATAACATTATGGCGTTTAACTGCCGTCGGGACGTACACTAAGCAGTAACATGTCCGAAAAGCGTCACCTGCCATATAAAGAAGAGAGAGCAATGGATCAGTTTGAATGTATTAATGTCGAAGAAGCGCATCAGAAGCTGCATCAGGGTAGCGCGGTGTTAGTGGATATCCGTGATCCGCAAAGCTATGCCATGGGTCATGCCCCGCAGGCGTTTCATCTGACGAACGACACGCTGGGGTCATTTATGCGCGAGCATGATTTCGACACCGCCGTGTTGGTGATGTGTTATCACGGCAACAGCAGTAAAGGCGCGGCGCAATATCTTCTTCAGCAGGGCTATGACGCGGTTTACAGCGTTGACGGCGGCTTCGACGCCTGGCATCGACATTTTCCGGCAGAAGTGGCATACGGTTCGTAAGGCTATACCCAAATTAATTCGAGTTGCATCGCGACGGCGACGCAGCGAATCTCCGGGAGCGTACGAACAGTACGTGACCGGAGTGAGCGAGGAAAGCCAACAAAGATGCAGCTCGAAGTAAGAAGGGTATATATACTGTCCTCTTTTGTGTGGATGAAGCGACAGCAACCATGTTGATGATTACCTCTTTTGCTAACCCCCGCGTGGCGCAGGCATTTGTTGATTATATGGCGACACAGGGCGTTATCCTGACGATTCAACAACATCAGCAAACGGATGTCTGGCTGGCGGATGAGTCCCAGGCCGAGCGCGTGCATGCTGAACTGGCGCGATTTCTGGAGAATCCGGGCGATCCGCGCTACCTCGCGGCAAGCTGGCAGTCGGGTCAGACCGACAGCGGTCTGCACTACCAGCGTTATCCGTTCCTGGCCACATTGCGCGAACGCGCAGGTCCGGTAACCTGGTTGGTGATGGCCGCGTGTGTGCTGGTGTTTATTGCGATGAACGTGCTGGGCGACCAGGCGGTGATGCTCTGGCTGGCATGGCCGTTTGACCCTTCGCTGAAATTTGAATTCTGGCGTTATTTCACCCACGCTTTTATGCACTTCTCGCTGATGCATATTCTGTTCAACCTGTTGTGGTGGTGGTATCTCGGCGGTGCGGTTGAAAAGCGTCTGGGCAGTGGAAAACTGATTGTAATTACCGTGATCAGCGCCCTGTTGAGCGGCTATGTTCAGCAGAAATTTAGCGGCCCGTGGTTTGGTGGACTGTCTGGCGTGGTATATGCGCTGATGGGCTACGTGTGGTTGCGCGGCGAGCGCGATCCGCAAAGCGGTATTTTCCTGCAGCGTGGTTTGATTATCTTTGCTTTGATCTGGATTGTTGCCGGCTGGTTTGATCTATTCGGCATGTCGATGGCGAATGGCGCTCATATCGCCGGATTGGCCGTGGGTCTGGCAATGGCGTTTGCCGATACTATAAATGTACGAAAACGAACTTGACTCAAGTTTTGTGGTGCCGGAAGGCGGTGTGCGTTTGGACCAATTTGTAGGCCGGATAAGCGTCAGCGCATCCGGCAAAATTTCAGGGAACCATAATGAAGCAAACACAACGACATGACGCGATCATCGAGCTGGTAAAAAAACAGGGATACGTCAGTACTGAAGAGCTGGTGGAGCATTTCTCCGTCAGCCCGCAGACGATTCGCCGCGATCTTAACGATCTGGCCGATCAGAACATGATTTTGCGCCATCACGGCGGCGCGGCGTTGCCATCCAGCTCGGTCAACACCCCGTGGCATGACCGTAAAGCGACGCAGACTGCGGAAAAAGAGCGCATTGCCCGCAAAGTTGCCACGCAGATCCCGAACGGCTCTACGCTGTTTATTGATATCGGAACCACGCCGGAAGCGGTGGCTCACGCGCTGCTTAATCACAGCAATTTACGCATTGTGACCAACAACCTCAATGTGGCGAACACGCTGATGGCGAAAGAGGATTTCCGCATAATACTCGCCGGTGGTGAACTGCGTAGCCGCGACGGCGGTATTATGGGCGAAGCGACCCTCGACTTTATTTCTCAGTTCCGTCTGGACTTCGGCATCTTAGGGATCAGCGGCATCGACAGCGACGGTTCCCTGCTGGAGTTTGATTATCACGAAGTTCGCACCAAGCGCGCGATCATTGAGAATTCACGGCATGTGATGCTGGTGGTGGACCACTCGAAGTTTGGGCGTAACGCGATGGTTAATATGGGCAGCATCAGCATGGTGGATGCGGTGTATACCGACACGCTGCCGCCTGCTGGTGTGATGCAGGTGATTGCTGACCATCATATCCAGTTAGAGCTGTGCTAAGGTAATCCCAGGCCTGATAAGCGTTGCGTATCAGGCATTAACTAAACGCCGTACCCCATCATCTTCAGCAGCTTCTGCGCATGTTGCACCGCATCCTGGCGATGTGCGACGCCGAGCTTTTGGTACAAATTGCGGATGTGCGTCTTGATGGTCGTTGCCGCGACGGCCAGCTCTCCGGCGATCTGCTCGTTGCTGTAGCCCGAATAAATCAGTCCCAGAACCTGCCATTCGCGCTGGGTCAGCGGGCTGGTGCGGATAAGCTCCGGCACTTCCGGGTGAGTAAGCAGACGCTCAACGAACCCTTCATCGAAGTGGGCAAATTTATGGCGGTGGTGCTGGTTAATCTCACGCAAAATGCGCTGGGCGCGGTGCTGATCGAGTTCCGGTAAGGTATTGAGCTGAATCAGCTGACGCAGTTGTTGCGCCATGGCCTCGCCTTCGATAACAAAGTGGCTGATGAATCCGGTGCGGTTCGCCAGCTGTAGGGCGTCGAGTAACACACGCTGGGCGTCATTTTTGCGCCCTGCCTGCCAGTAGAGCTGATTAAGCAGCAACAGGTTACGGTTCAGATCGCTCATCAGGCGCAGATTGCGCGCATTTTCATTCAACTCTTCCAGCACAATCTCAGCCGGTTCAAACTCGCCGAGCAGGATTTGCGCGCGAGCGATGTTGCGCCACTGGCTTTGCAGGAAGTGGTTATTGGCGAATTCTGGTTTTGGCGTGTGGCGCAGCCAGTTGGCGGCCGAGTTTTTGTCGCCCACCATTTGCCAGTAAATCACCCGCACCTTATCGGCGTTGGAGATCCAGTCGCTGTGATAGTGACCGTTACCCAGCAGGTTTTCCAGGCGGTTGAGCAGGCTGCGAGCGTTATCGAGATCGCCCCGTGCCAGTGAACACTGAACCAGCAGCGCCAGACACTGTAGCTGTTGCTGCGGCTGGAAAGTGGAAAGCAGTTCAATACCGCTACGGGCAGAGGCTTCTGATTCGTCCAGACGCGCCCATGCCCACAGTAGTTGTGCGCGAATACGTACCAGAAATTCGTGCATCGGCAGCTGTTCCAGGTGCTGCTCTTTGATCAGCTGGAATGCTTTTTCCTGAGTTTCCCAGGCGGCCTGTAAAAAGCCCTGGGCAAACAAAATTTCACTTTGCTGGATAAGACTCCACAGCGCGTAATGCCAGACGTCATGATGACGCGCCATTTGCTCGGTTTGCTGCATTAACGCCAGAGAGCGCGTGAGATCGCCCTTACAGTGCAGGACTTCGCCGTGCACCGAGGTGGCGACGATCCGGCTATAGAACCAGGCGATGGGTAACTCATCCAGGGCCAGTTTCGCCAGGCGTTCGGCTTCGTCAGGGTTGCCGTCGTTAATCGCTACCTGCGCCCGTAAAGCGTTGAATTCGGCGTGCAGTGTCGGCTCCATGTCGCCTTTCATTTCCTGCTCTGCGCGCGCCAGCAAGGTGTTAACCTCTCCGTAGCGGTGCTGGCTTTGCATCAGCCAGGCTTGTAACAGAACCAGACGTGGATTTTCCAGCAGGCTTTCCCACGGCAGGGCTTTCAGTGACTCTTCCAGTAACGTCAGCTCGCTGTGGTTAAACAGTCCCCACGCATGATTAAGCAGGATATCGCGCAGCATATGGGCGTCGCCGGCCGCCAGCGCGTGGTGGATAGCTTCGCTGGGGAAGCCTTGCGCCATCCAGCTTTCAGCTGCGGCGCGGTGTATTTCGGGCAGTTCGTTCGCCAGCTCCCATTGACAGCGCTGGCGTAAAAAACTGCCAAACAGCGGGTGATAGCTGAACCACTCGCCAACGTCGTCCATCCGTTGCAGGAATAACCCCTGGCGCTCAATTTCTTCCAGCCGCATCTGGCCGTTTTCTTCCCCGGTAACGCGGACGATCAGCGCATCGTTCATGGAACGCAGAATGGCGCTTTTCAGCAGGAAGTGACGGGTGCCGAGGTCGACGCTGTCCAGCACTTCATCAACCAGATAATCGGACAAATGGCTGGCGTTGATCCCTGCGAGGCGTCGTGCTGACTGGTGCGCGGAATGATTGTTCTGGCGGGCGGAAAGGGCGATCAGTTGTAACGCCGTGGCCCAGCCAGCAACGTCATCGCACATCCGGCTGCTTTCTGCCGCTTCAATGGGAGAGGACAAACGTCGGTCGAAAAATTGTTTGGCTTCCTGATGGTTAAAGGCCAGCTGTTGGCTGCCTATCTCCAGCAGTTGATCGCGTACCCGCAGGTTGGCAATACCCAGTTGCGGCAGATTGCGCGACAGCACGACCAGCGTGAGGTTCTCAGGCTGGTGACGCAGGAAGAAACGCATCGCTTCGTGAATGGCCGGGTTAGAGATCAGATGATAATCATCTACTACCAGGTAGAGCGGGCGGTGCCACTCGGCCAGTTCGATAAATAGCTGGGCAAACAGTGACGTCAGGCTGGCGTACTGACGTTTTTGCACCATTGCTTCACTGGTGGTGCAGTGTCCACCTGTTGCCTGTTGGATAGCGGCGATCAGATAACTGGCAAAGCGCTCTTGCTGATTATCGCCCTCATCCAGAGAATACCAGCCTAAATCATTTTTCCCTGCCGCCCATTGTGAAACCAGCGTCGTTTTTCCATAACCAGCAGGACTTGTTATCAGGGCAAGCCTGAAATTGTTCGCGCCGGAAAGTTTAGCCAACAGGCGCTCACGAACCACCGTATGGTCGAGTCGAACCGGACGACTTAATTTAGACGGAATCAACATAAGTTAGTCACTTCACTGTGTGAAAATAGGGAAGAATGATTTTTTTTGCGCTTCGTAATTAATAGATATAAGGTCGGCCAGATTGGTGTTTTATGCAAGCTAAGCGGACTTTTTGTGTGTCTGATTTTGCACTATGTCACAAATCTATACATCTATTGCAATAAATGCTTTAAAGAGTCGCAACAGGCGTGGCGACTGGATCCGTCGTTATTTTAACTGTGTTGAAAAATCCCTCTCTTTTTATATGGTTGCTCAAATAGCTAATGAATATCACCGAATTTTGTGGCCGACTTAAAAGTTTTATGTGAACTATCTTATCCGGCACAGATATTTCAGGTTAGAAACTATTTCCCTATTTACACATTGTTTCTCATCGTCATATCGCTATTTGATATTGTCGATTAATCCTTTGTTACTAATGCGTCATCCGAAGAGCGTTATGCGGGGTTTGCGCGAATTTACGGGCAATTACCTCCCCTTTAAGTGGTGGTGATCACACTTTTATGCTCATCCCCGCTCCTCCTCCCTCCCTAATCCGTGCCAGGATGAGGAATGTCAACAACGAGCCAGGCAAACTAGCGATAACGTTGTTTTATTACCTAAGGATCTGGAACCCCTATGTCACAGCCTACTTTCAACAAAGATCAATTTCAGGCTGCCCTGACGCGTCAGTGGCAGCGCTTCGGTTTACTGTCGGCTCAAGAAATGACGTCGCGCCAGTGGTGGCAGGCAGTGAGTGGGGCGTTGGCTGAGTTACTCAGCGCCCAGCCTGCGGCGAAACCGGCAAAAAATCAGCGTCACGTTAACTACATCTCGATGGAGTTTTTGATTGGTCGCCTGACCGGCAACAATTTACTCAACCTCGGCTGGTATCAGGCGGTGAGCGATGAGCTGAAAGCGCATGACGTCAACCTGACTGATCTGCTGGAAGAAGAGATCGATCCGGCGTTGGGTAACGGTGGATTGGGACGCCTGGCGGCCTGCTTCCTTGATTCGATGGCGACAGTCGGCCAGTCGGCGACGGGCTATGGCCTCAACTACCAGTACGGCCTGTTCCGTCAGTCGTTTGCCGATGGCCAACAGATGGAAGCCCCGGATGACTGGCATCGTGGCAGCTACCCGTGGTTCCGTCACAACGAGGCGCTGGATGTGCAGGTTGGGATTGGCGGCAAGGTCACCAAAGAAGGGCACTGGGAGCCAGGGTTTACTATCACCGGCCAGGCTTGGGATCTGCCGGTTCTCGGTTACCGTAACGGCGTAGCGCAACCGCTGCGTCTGTGGCAGGCCAGCCATGCGCACCCGTTTAACCTGACCAAATTTAATGACGGCGATTTCCTGCGCGCAGAGCAGCAGGGCATCGACGCTGAAAAACTGACGAAAGTGCTGTACCCGAACGATAACCACACTGCGGGTAAAAAGCTGCGCCTGATGCAGCAGTACTTCCAGTGCGCCTGCTCCGTAGCCGACATTCTGCGCCGCCATCATCTGGCAGGGCGTAAGCTGCACGAACTGGCTGATTACGAAGTCATTCAACTTAACGATACTCACCCGACTATCGCGATCCCTGAACTGCTGCGCGTGCTGATTGATGAGCACCAGATGAGCTGGGACGATGCGTGGGCGATTACCAGCAAAACCTTCGCTTACACCAACCACACCCTGATGCCGGAAGCGTTAGAGTGCTGGGATGAGAAACTGGTGAAAGCACTCCTGCCGCGCCACATGCAAATCATCAAAGAGATTAACGACCGCTTTAAGACGTTGGTTGATAAAACCTGGCCGGGTGATGCTGAAGTCTGGGCGAAGCTGGCAGTGGTGCACAGTAAACAGGTGCGTATGGCCAACATGTGCGTGGTCAGCGGTTTTGCGGTCAACGGTGTGGCGGCGCTGCACTCCGATCTGGTAGTGAAAGATCTGTTCCCGGAATATCACCAGCTCTGGCCGAACAAATTCCATAACGTCACCAACGGGATTACTCCGCGTCGCTGGATTAAGCAATGTAACCCGGCGCTTGCCGCACTGCTGGATAAATCGCTGAAAAAAGAGTGGGCTAACGATCTCGATCAGCTGATCAATCTGGAAAAATACGCCGACGACGCGAAGTTCCGCCAGCAGTATCGTGACATCAAACTGGCGAACAAAGAGCGCCTGGTGAAGTTTATTAAAGCGCGTACCGGTATTGAAATAACGACTAACGCTATCTTTGATATTCAGATTAAACGTCTGCATGAGTACAAGCGCCAGCACCTGAATCTGCTGCATATTCTGGCGTTGTACAAAGAAATCCGTGAGAACCCGCAGGCAGATCGCGTGCCGCGCGTATTCCTGTTTGGCGCAAAAGCTGCTCCGGGTTACTACCTGGCGAAAAATATCATCTTCGCCATCAACCAGGTTGCACAAACCATCAATAACGACCCGAAAGTCGGCGACAAGCTGAAGGTCGTCTTCCTGCCGGATTATTGTGTCTCGGCGGCGGAAATGCTGATTCCGGCGGCGGATATCTCTGAACAGATTTCAACCGCAGGGAAAGAGGCTTCCGGCACCGGTAACATGAAGCTGGCGCTGAACGGTGCGTTAACCGTAGGTACGCTGGATGGAGCAAACGTCGAAATCGCCGAGAAGGTGGGTGACGAGAATATCTTTATCTTTGGTCATACCGTGGAAGAGGTGAAGGCGCTCAAAGCCAAAGGCTACGACCCGGTGAAATGGCGTAAAAAAGACAAAGTGCTGGATGCTGTCCTGAAAGAGCTGGAAAGCGGGAAATACAGCGATGGCGACAAGCATGCCTTTGACCAGATGCTGCACAGTATCGGCAAGCAGGGCGGCGACCCGTATCTGGTGATGGCGGACTTCGCGGCCTACGTTGAAGCTCAGAAGCAGGTTGACGTGTTGTATCGTGACCAGGACGCCTGGACCCGGGCGGCGATTCTGAATACCGCGCGTTGCGGCATGTTCAGCTCGGATCGCTCCATCCGCGATTATCAGGCTCGTATCTGGCAGGCGAAACGTTAAGGAATCGCGATGGAAAGCAAACGTCTGGATAATGCCGCGCTGGCGGCGGGGATCAGCCCCAATTACATTAATGCCCACGGTAAACCGCAGTCTATTGGCGCCGAAACCAAACGGCGTTTGCTTGACGCCATGCATCGCACCACCGCTGCCACTCAGGTGGCGGTAACCCCGGTGCCGAACGTCATGGTCTATACCGCTGGCAAGAAAATGCCGCTGGCGGTTGAGGGAAGCGGAGAGTTTAACTGGTTGCTGACCACCGAAGAGGGCGTGCAGCACAAAGGGCATGCCGTCGGCGGTAAATCTTTTAACCTTCCGGCGAAGCTGCCGGAGGGGTATCACACGTTGACCCTGACCCAGGGCGAGCTGCGTACCCATTGTCGTATCATCGTGGCGCCAAAGCGCTGTTACGAACCGCAGGCGTTGTTAGCCGGGCAGAAGCTGTGGGGGGCATGTGTTCAGCTCTACACCCTGCGATCGGAAAAGAACTGGGGGATCGGCGATTTTGGCGATCTCCGCACCATGCTGGTGGATGTGGCGCAACGCGGCGGCGCGTTTATCGGGCTTAATCCGATTCACGCGCTGTATCCGGCGAATCCGGAGAGCGCCAGCCCGTACAGCCCGTCGTCACGCCGCTGGCTGAACGTTATTTATATTGATGTGAACGCAGTTGATGATTTCCGTCTGAGTAAAGAGGCGCAGGCGTGGTGGCAGAAACCCGCGACTCAGCAGGCTCTGCAACGCGCGCGCGATGCCGAGTGGGTTGATTATTCTGCTGTTACCGCACTGAAGATGACGGCGCTACGTATGGCGTGGAAAAGCTTCTCTGCGCGTGATGATGAGCAGATGGCGGCATTTCGCCAGTTTGTGGCTCAGGAAGGGGATAGCCTCTACTGGCAGGCAGCTTTTGATGCACTGCATGCGCATCAGGTGAAAGAGGACGCATTGCGCTGGGGCTGGCCGGTGTGGCCAGAAGCTTTCCAGTCAGTGGACTCGCCAGAGGTAAAACGCTTCTGCGAAGAACATCGTGATGACGTAGGTTTCTACCTGTGGTTGCAATGGCTGGCGTATACCCAGTTTGCTGACTGCTGGAAAACCAGCCAGGGGTTTGCAATGCCAATTGGACTGTATCGCGACCTGGCCGTTGGCGTGGCCGAAGGCGGGGCGGAAACCTGGTGTGACCGCGAGTTGTATTGCCTGAAAGCTTCGGTTGGCGCGCCGCCGGATATTCTCGGTCCGCTTGGGCAAAACTGGGGACTGCCGCCGATGGATCCGCACATCATCACGGCACGTGCTTACGAACCGTTTATCGAACTGCTGCGCGCCAATATGCAAAACTGCGGCGCGCTGCGTATTGACCATGTTATGTCGATGCTGCGTTTGTGGTGGATCCCTTACGGAGAAACTGCCGATCACGGTGCCTACGTGCATTATCCGGTTGACGATCTGCTGTCAATTCTGGCGCTGGAAAGTAAACGTCACCATTGCATGGTGATTGGTGAAGATCTGGGTACAGTGCCGGTGGAGATCGTCAGCAAGTTGCGTGACAGCGGCGTCTACTCCTACAAAGTGCTTTATTTTGAGAATGACCATGAGAAAAACTTCCGTGCACCGAAAGCGTACCCGGAACAATCAATGGCAGTCGCGGCGACGCATGACCTTCCTACGCTTAAAGGTTATTGGGATAGCGGCGATCTGACGCTGGGTAAAGCACTGGGCCTGTACCCGGATGAAGTCGTGCTGCGCGGGTTGTATCAGGACCGAGAACTGGCGAAACAGGGGCTGCTGGATGCGCTGCACAAATACGGCTGCCTGCCAAAACGTGCCGGTCACAAGGCGTCCCTGATGTCGATGACGCCGATTCTGAATCGCGGCATGCAACGCTACATTGCTGACAGCAACAGTGCGCTGCTGGGCCTGCAGCCGGAAGACTGGCTGGACATGGCTGAGCCGGTCAACATTCCGGGGACCAGCGATCAGTACAAAAACTGGCGGCGTAAGCTCACCGCCACGCTGGAACAGATGTTTGCCGATGAGGGCGTGAATAAGCTGATTAAGGATTTGGATAAGCGGCGAAAAGCGGCCGCGAAGAAGAAGTAAAAAAGCCGGGGATTTCCCCGGCTTTTTTATGGTGATATCACTGGACGCTGATAAGCGTAGCGCCATCAGGCACTGTTTTATCAGACGACCATACCCAGCAGCAGACACCCTACCAGACCGCAGACGGAGATAATGGTTTCCAGCATTGACCATGACTTGATGGTTTCACCGATGGTCAGGTTGAAGTACTCCTTGAACAGCCAGAAGCCTGGATCGTTCACGTGGGAGAAAATGACGGAACCGGAACCAACCGCAATAACCATCAGCTCAGGGCTTACGCCGGTCGTTGCAATCAGCGGTGCCGCAATCCCACCAGCGGTGATCGCTGCAACGGTCGCGGAACCCAGTGCGATACGCAGTACCGCAGCGATAGACCATGCCATCAGCAGTGGAGACACGTTAGAGCCGTGCATCATTGAGGCGATGTATTTGTCCACGCCGCTATCAACCAGAACCTGTTTAAAGGCACCGCCACCACCGATGATCAACAGCATCATCGCGATGATTTTGATTGAGGACACCAGCGTGTCGTTAATCTGATCCATCGAACGTCCGCGGTTCAGACCAAAAGTGAACATCGCAATCAGCACCGCAATCAACGTTGCCATGACCGGGTCACCGAGGAATTCAGCAACCGTCAGGAAAGCATGGCCTTTCGGCAGAATCATCTCTGCCACGGCGCGCATTGCCATCAGGATAACCGGGACCAGAGAGGTCCAGACGCTGACGCCAAAGCCTGGCATCTCTTCTTCAGTGAAGGTTTTTGCGCTGTACAGACCTTCCGGGATTGGCTTATCGATGCCTTTCAGGAAACGCGCGTATACCGGACCGGCGAGAATAACGGTCGGGATTGCCAGAATCGTACCAAACAGCAGAGTTTTACCCATATCTGCGTGGAAAATGGTGGCAATAGCGGTTGGACCCGGGTGCGGTGGCAGGAAGCCGTGAGTAACGGACAGCGCAGCCGCCATCGGCACACCAACGTACAGCAGCGGGATGTTAGCAGCGGCAGCAATGGTGAATACCAGCGGCAGCATCAGCACGAAGCCAACTTCGTAGAACAGGGCAAAACCGACGGTGAAGCCGGTTAATACCACCGCCCACTGAATGTGTTTTTTGCCGAATTTAGCAATCAGCGTGGTTGCGATGCGCTGTGCGCCGCCGCAGTCCGCCAGCATTTTGCCCAGCATGGCGCCAAAACCCATAATCAGGGCGAGGCTGCCAAGGGTTCCGCCGACGCCGGCTTTAATCGAACCGATGACTTTATCCAGTGGCATCCCTTGCATCAATCCGACAGCAAGCGCCACCAGGACGAGAGCGATGAAGCCGTTCATTTTGAAACGGATCATCAGGAGGAGTAACAAGATTACACCGATAGCAACGATGACTAATGGCATGATTTACCTGGCCTTTACTTTGTTATGGGTAACGTCAGTGTTTAGATGACAAATTCCGATTGTCCCGACCGGGAACAGAGTATTCTCAGCACCAATGCTGGTTGCCTTCAAAACTAATCAGTTTAACTGGCTATTATGTGTGTGTTAGGTGCTGATACGAATGATACGGGTAACATGCCGCGCTTGAAAATCACCTGGACAGGCAAAATTTAAAATATGAGAGGCTGGTCAAATTATGCGGGGGATTGTTGCAGGATAAATGCGAAGAAATGTTGGGGCGTAAGCCGGAGTCAGCGATTACGCTACCACCCGGCATTAATGCCCGATAGCGACGCGGGGGCGTCTTATCGGGCCTACGGATACTCTACAGGTTCAGGCGTTAGTAGTAAGAGTGCTCGCCGCGCTGGTGTTCGGTTAAATCGCGAACGCCTTTCAGTTCAGGGAATTCAGCCAGCAGCTGCTTCTCGATACCTTCTTTCAGCGTTACATCTACCATTGAACAGCCGTTACAGCCGCCGCCAAACTGCAGAATGGCGTAGCCTTCATCGGTGATTTCCATCAGAGAGACACGACCACCGTGGCCAGCCAGCTGTGGGTTGATCTGCGATTGCAGCATGTACTCCACGCGTTCCATCAGCGGCGCATCATCGGCAACTTTACGCATTTTGGCGTTTGGTGCTTTCAGGGTCAGTTGGGAGCCTAACTGGTCGGTAACGAAATCGATTTCTGCATCTTCCAGATACGGTGCGCTCAGTTCATCAACATATGCGGTCAGCAGGTCAAATTTAATGGCGGTGTCGGTTGCTTCCACGGCGTCCGGCGGACAATAAGAAACGCCGCATTCAGCGTTAGGCGTGCCGGGATTAATCACAAATACGCGGATTTGTGTCCCTTCTTCCTGATTTGCCAGCAGTTTGGCAAAGTGCGCTTGTGCAGCATCGGAAATATGGATCATAGTAATGGCCTAATAGTTGACTATTTTACTTGGTTATAATACGCCCATCATCGAGGCTCTACAAGGTTCGACACAGGCACCATACCTGGACAGTCGCCGCGCCGTTGCGTAAAAGCAGCTGCGCGATTTCCGCGACGGTACTTCCGGTAGTGACGACATCATCCACAATAACCATATGGAGTCCCTGCACCGGCAATTCAAGGCGAAAGGCATTTTTCAGGTTTTGTTTACGTAATCGGGCGCTGAGATGGTGCTGTGTGGCGGTTGCCCGAACCCGCGAGATGGTCCGGATGTCCCAGTCGCAACCCAGCCAGCGTGCCAGCGGACGGCACAGTAAATCGCTCTGATTAAACCCTCTGCGCCAGTGTCGGCGTTGCCAGAGCGGGACGCTGACCAGCCTGTCCGGTAGAAGAAGGCCGCTGGCGCGCCGGGCCTGTAGTACCTCCAGCAATAGCAAACGTGAAAGAGCTGAGGCTGTTTCGCTGCGTCGTGAAAACTTGAGCTGGTGGATAAGCCCGCTCAACGGCGGAACATAGTCGCTGACGGTAACCAGTCTCTGCCACGGCGGCGGTTTTTGCAGGCAGCGCCCACAGGGAATGACGGTATGAGCGGCAGGGAGTCCACATTGAGGGCACAGGCTGGCGTGTTGACGCGTTGCCCGCGTACAGACTGAGCAGATCCCCCAATGCCCTAACGTCAGGGGCATTCGGCATAGCCAGCACAATCCCGGTACTGTTAGCATAGATGCATCCTTTCAGGCTAAAAGAGAACAATAACTGATGAATGACATCTGGTGGCAGACCCAGGGTTCGGGAAATTGTCATCTTGTGCTGCTGCACGGATGGGGACTGAATGCGCAAGTGTGGCATTGCATAAGCGAGGAACTGAGCTCGCATTTTACGCTGCATCTTGTCGACTTACCGGGATTTGGTCGTAGCCAGGGTTTCGGTGCAATGTCGCTGGAAGAGATGGCTGAGCGGGTATTGAAACAGGCACCGGAGAAAGCTATTTGGCTCGGCTGGAGTCTGGGTGGGCTGGTCGCGAGTCAGGTAGCGTTAACGCATCCTGAGCGTGTTCAGGCGCTGGTGACCGTCGCGTCTTCCCCTTGCTTTAGCGCGCGGGATGAGTGGCCGGGAATCAAGCCAGAGGTGCTGGCAGGTTTCCAGCAGCAGCTGAGCGAAGATTTCCAGCGTACGGTGGAGCGTTTTCTGGCATTGCAAACGATGGGCACAGAAACTGCGCGTCAGGATGCGCGAGCGCTGAAGAAAACGGTACTGGCTTTACCCATGCCGGACGTCGAGGTGCTCAATGGTGGACTTGAGATCCTGAAAACGGTCGATCTGCGAGAACCGCTGTGCGCGGTGGCAATACCTTTCCTGCGGTTGTATGGCTATCTTGACGGGCTGGTGCCGCGCAAAGTCGTCCCGATGCTGGATGCACTGTGGCCGCAGAGCGAGTCTTTGGTGTTTGCCAAAGCGGCGCATGCGCCGTTTATCTCGCATCCCGCCGAATTCTGTGCTGCGCTTGTGGCGTTAAAACAGAAACTATAAATTTGATGTGTTGCCCGGTGGTGCCATGCTCGCCGGGCCTGAGATTAATGGCTGCGCGTAGCCAGATCCTCAGCGGTCAGGCCAGTAATTCTGAAGATGGTTAGTGGGTCTATACCATCAGCCTGCATAGTTGATGCAATACGTAATGCTTCCTCTCGTTTGCCTTGTTGCAGACCCGTTTGTAACCCTTCTTGCAACCCTTTCCTATGGCCTTCCTGAAGACCATTAAGGTGCCCTTCCTGTCGTAATCTTTCGGCGATAGTCATCAACTTGTCCTTATGTTGGGGTAAACGTTCGGCGACTTCATGAAGGAACTCGCCAAAATGTGTGGTGTTACCGGCCTGCATTAAATAATTAAACAAGGCTTTCAACTGGTTGTCATTAGCGTGTCCTTTAACAAGCAGGATGGCCAGCTTTTCTACCAACCCCATCAAATCGCGTTTACGGATATGTTTTTGGATGAGTTCCAGCAGCGCTATCCGGCGATGCTCTGATGCTTAATGATGGTGTAAATATAGCCATCGCCTTCGCGAGTTTTTAACGACCACAGCACATCAGAGTAGTACGCGCGCAAATCGTCCTCAATAAAGCTACCCGATTCCAGTTGCAGCGTTTTAAGATCGCAAAGTTTTTGCAAAGAGGCTGGAAGATGAAGCTGAAGAAAGTCGCGTGCGGTCGCCGGGTGGTTTAAGAACGTTTTGAAAATCGCGTCATGCGGCGTAGCAGTCGTGTCAGTATTCATGGCGATCCGTCACCTGAGAAAAAAGATGACGAGACTCTACTTCCCAGGTTACCAGTAATCATCCACGAATTAATAACGATGCGTGGCTGGCTGGAGGATAGATCTTTTTTGCTGAAATAATGAAATCTGCGTGGAATCCATTTCGCAAAAAAGCCGGATATCAGCGTAAACGCGTTATCCGGCCTGGACGTTTGCATCATTTGTAGGCCGGATAAGCGTAGCGCCATCCGGCAAAGAGCATCTGATTAGCGTAAAGCCCACCACTCGCGCAGGCAGGCTTTACCTTCTGGGCAACTTTTGCAGCTTCCGGAAAGACACCCGTCGGCATCTTCCTGAATCCGCACCGCTTTGCCCATCTTTTCTAACTGATTCAGCATGGCGTCAATCATGGGCTGCGGGGTATGCAGCGTGTGGCTAATTTGTGTCGCCTCCATGCGCCCCCGCAAAGCCAGTAAATCACGAACCTGAATAAGCGATGCCATTGTCGATAACCTTAGTGGCAATCGCCAGTCGTGCTGGAACAGCAGGAACTCGCCGTTCTGTTGGTTGCCAGCAGTGCGAGGTCCACGCGGCTGCGAGCTCGACGCAGAAGGCCCAGCAACACGATGTTAAACAGGATGACCGCTAAAATGCACACCAGGCTGTAGGTCGGGTGTTCTTTGTAGCTGACCGTCTGATAAAACAGCGTCGACAGAGAGTAGGCGATATTCAGGCCCCACAGAATCGAGAAGCTCATCCAGCCACGGCTGGATTCACGTGCGATAGCGCCCATCACTGAAATGCACGGTACATACAGCAGAACAAAGATCAGATAGCTGTACGCGGCGGCGGCGCTGCCAAATTTCTCGCCCATCACGCCCATTGCACCGGTAGCCATTTCACCGTCGCCCTTGCTGGCTTCGATAGGGTTAGCCAGCACGCTCAGGCTGAAAGTGTCTTTCAGGCTTTGCCAGGTTTCATCTACCGCGCCGAGCAGCTCGTCACCGAGGTGGAAATCTGCCGGGTTGAACTCTTCTTCCTGAATGTTTTCTGCGGTATAGAGCGTGTTCAGCGTACCGACAACCACTTCTTTCGCCATCGCGCCGGTGAACAGACCTACGGTTGCCTGCCAGTTATCTTCGTGAACACCAATCGGCTTAAAGACTGGGGTAATGACGCGGCTAACGGAAGCCAGAGCAGAGTCGTTGATGTTGTCGACGATTTTCCCGCTCAGTGAGAAGCTGTTAAACGCGCTGAGGAAAATGCTGACGATGATGATGACTTTACCTGCACGCAGAACGAAGCCTTTCAGACGTTGCCAGGTTTGAATGATCAGACTCTTAATGTGCGGTACGTGATATACCGGCAGCTCCATCACGAACGGCGTTGCTTCGCCACGCATGATGGTGTGTTTGAGCATCAGGCCGGTCAACACCGCCATAACGATACCCAGCACGTACAGCGAGAAGACCGCCAGCGCGCCGTTCTGACCAAAGAACGCGGCGGCAAAGACGGCGAAAATCGCCAGACGTGCGCCACAGGACATAAACGGCGCCATCATGATGGTCATCAGACGCTCACGCGGGGCGTCCAGCGTACGCGCGCCCATCACTGACGGTACGTTACAACCAAAGCCGACGATCAGCGGGACAAATGATTTGCCCGGCAGTCCCAGCGCCTGCATTAGACGGTCCATCACAAATGCGGCGCGCGCCATGTAGCCGGAGTCTTCAAGGAAAGAGAGGAACAGATACATCATGCCGATTTGCGGTACCAGCGGCAGCACGGTGTTAATCCCGCCGCCAAGGCCCTGGGCCAGGAAGATAGTCAGCCAGTCCGGGAAATGCAGCGTATAGCCAATCCACTGAATACCATGGATAAAGAGCGCCACGGAGCCAACATCAAACAACGGCTGCAGCGCGCCGCCAATGTTGATGGCAAGCAGGAACATCAGGTACATCACGAACAGGAAAATCGGCAGACCGAGGAAGCGGTTGAGGATAATTTTATCTACCGCTGTGGTGAAACGGCTCGGCTCTGCCGTCAGGGTATTACTGACGGTATCGCAGATAGCGGCAATGCACTGGTAACGTGCATCGGCAATATGTAGCGCCGGGTCGTCCATTGTCTCACTCAGGCGAGCAACAGCGGCATCAAGGTTTTGTGCTGCATCACCGGCGTAAGCACGGCTGTAGATATCGCCTTCGAGCATCTGCAGGCCTAGCCAGCGGCGCTGTTTGAGCGGCATATCTTTGGCCATTGCGTCGGCGAGAGAATCAGCTTCTTGCAGCAGCGGCTGGGCATAATGGACCAGCTCAACGGTGTCGTTTTCTTTGTAGCGATCGATCGCCAGCTTCAGTGCTTCAATGCCGCGCGCACGAGTGGAAACCAGTGGAACCACCGGACAGCCAAGACGAGCGGAGAGGGCGTCGATATCGATACGGATTTGCTGTTTCTCAGCAATATCCAGCATGTTCAGTGCAACGATACAGGGAATACCCAGCTCAAGCAGTTGCAACGTCAGGTAGAGGTTGCGTTCAAGGTTTGAAGCATCGACCACGTTGATCAGCAGATCCGCGTCGCCGCTTAAAATATAGTGGCAGGCAATCTGCTCATCGAGAGAGGTTTGGGATGAGATTGTCGTCAGAGAATAAGTGCCGGGTAAATCGACCAGCGTGACCTGGTGGTCCGTCGTGGCGAAATGGCCTTCTTTACGCTCAACGGTAACGCCAGCCCAGTTGCCTACACGCTGGCGCGCGCCGGTGAGCTGGTTGAATAAAGTTGTCTTGCCGGAATTAGGATTACCAATTAAACCAATGGTTAGTTTTTTCATTTTTATAGACTCACTGTATTAACAGGAAACCGCTTCCACTTCTAATAACGCCAAATCCTTCTTACGCAATACCAGACTTACGCGACGCGTTTCGATATGGATAGGATCGCCGAGCGGGGCGACGCGTACCACGTTGAAGGATGAGCCGGGTAGCATGCCAAGTGACAACAGTTTCTGACGATAAGCCGGGCTGATTTCACGGGCAAAACCGGTAATTTTCCACGCACTGTCAGGAGTGAATTGCATAGGGACCTACTTATATCTCGCTAACTGGATGATTACCTCATGGGGCGACAGGGCGGCATGAGACCAGATGATTAGCCAACGTAAGGGAAGAGTAAATAATCAACAAATCAATGATAATGAGAATGGTTTCTATCATCAATAGAATAAATGTGACGGAATGTACAATTGGATAATAATTTGAGCCAATTTTGATATTCCTCAATATTTATTCTGGTTGGAAACGAGTGATTCGCGGAAGTAATTATTGGGGATCTTAATGTTTAATTAAGGTTTCATCTGTTAATGAAGTGATAAATATATTGTGGTGCAAAGCGGGGCATAGATTAAATATGCCGGATGGCGACGCTCATGCGTCTTATCCGGCCTGCAAATTAATTGCGATAACCTGGCCGGACAGGGCGTTTACACCACCATCCGGCACAGGGTTTAAACTTAGCGTTTTTTACCCATCGCCGCCGCCAACGCATCCATCATCGCACTGTTGCCTGTAGGCTGTGCGTCACGACCACGCGGTTTCGCCGCTTTTGGTGCCGGGTGATTGCCCTGAGCGCGATCGTTATTCCCGCCGCCGCGGCGCGCATTGGTTTCACCCGGCTGCTCGTCCAGACGCATGGTCAGCGCGATACGCTTACGTTGCAGGTCCACTTCCAGCACTTTCACCTTCACAATGTCGCCCGCTTTCACCACGGTGTGTGGATCTTCGACGAACTTATTCGACAGCGAAGAGATATGCACCAGACCATCCTGATGAACGCCGATATCAACAAACGCGCCGAAGTTGGTGACGTTGGTGACTGCCCCTTCCAGAATCATTCCCGGCAGTAAGTCGTTCATGGTTTCGACGCCATCAGCAAACTGTGCGGTTTTAAATTCAGGACGCGGATCGCGGCCCGGCTTTTCCAGCTCTTTGATGATGTCGGTGACGGTCGGCACCCCGAAGCGTTCGTCGGTAAAATCAGCGGGTTTCAGATTGCGCAATTCGCTGCTGTTACCCATCAGGTCACGCAACGATTGCTCGGTGGCGGCCAGAATGCGTTCCACAACCGGATAAGCTTCCGGGTGGACGGTAGAGGCATCCAGCGGGTTATCGCCGTGGTTGATACGCAGGAAGCCCGCGCACTGTTCAAAGGCTTTAGGTCCAAGACGGCTGACTTTTAACAGTTGCTGACGGTTCTGGAATTGACCGTTCTCATCACGCCAGGCAACGATATTCTGCGCCATCATGCGCGTCAGACCAGCAACACGGGTCAGCAGCGGTACGGAGGCGGTATTCAGATCGACGCCGACGGCGTTCACGCAGTCTTCCACCACCGCATCCAGCTTACGCGCCAACTGAGTCTGGCTTACGTCGTGCTGATACTGGCCCACGCCGATAGATTTCGGATCGATTTTCACCAGCTCAGCCAGCGGATCCTGCAGACGACGGGCGATAGACACCGCGCCACGCAGAGATACGTCGAGGTCCGGGAACTCCAGCGCCGCCAGTTCGGATGCAGAGTAAACCGACGCGCCGGCTTCACTGACGATCACTTTCTGCGCGGTCACTTGCGGGAACTGCTTTTGCACGTCGAGGAAGAAACGCTCGGTTTCGCGCGATGCCGTACCGTTACCAATCGCCACCAGTTCAACGTTGTGTTTTTCACACAGCGTCGCAACGGCAACGGCGGCTTTGGCGGCCTGACCGGTATGCGGATAAATGGTGTCGGTCGCGACCAGCTTACCGGTACCGTCAACCACTGCCACTTTTACACCGGTACGCAGACCTGGATCGAGGCCCATGGTGGCGCGCAGCCCGGCCGGAGCGGCCATCAGCAGGTCATGCAGGTTACGGGCAAAGACGTTGATAGCTTCATCTTCCGCACGTTCGCGCACGGTACCCATCAGCTCGGTTTCAAGGTGCATCAGCACTTTGATGCGCCAGGTCCAGCTAACCACGCCTTTACGCCAGCTGTCTGCTGGGGCGTTGTTCAGGCGCAGCCCCAGATGATCGCGGATAATCTGCTCGCCGTGGCTCTCTTTTGGTGGCTCATCGAATTGCGGATCGGCATTCAGTGAAAGCTGTAACACGCCTTCGTTACGACCACGGAACATGGCCAGCGCACGGTGGGATGGCACGGTAGAAATCGGTTCGTGGTGATCGAAGTAGTCGCGGAACTTAGCGCCTTCCTCTTCTTTACCGCTTACCACGGTGGCGACCAGGTGGGCGTTTTTCCACAGATAATCACGTACTTTCGCCAGCAGAGCAGCATCTTCAGCGAAGCGCTCCATTAGAATGTAGCGCGCGCCGTCGAGGGCGGCTTTGGTATCCGCCACGCCGTTTTCGGCGTTGAGATATTTTGCGGCTTCCGTTTCCGGGTCGTGAGACGGTTCGTTCCACAGCAGGTCTGCCAGCGGCTCCAGTCCAGCCTCAATGGCGATCTGCCCACGGGTGCGGCGCTTTGGTTTATACGGCAGATAGAGATCTTCGAGTTCGGTCTTACTTAACGTGCCGTTGATCGCTTTCGCCAGATCGTCAGTCAGTTTGCCTTGCTCGCCGATAGATTTCAGGATTGCCTGACGGCGGTCTTCCAGTTCACGCAGATATCCCAGACGGGTTTCCAGATTACGCAGTTGCGTATCGTCCAGACCGCCGGTGATTTCCTTACGATATCGTGCGATAAACGGCACGGTGTTCCCTTCGTCAAGCAGGCGAACGGCAGCTTCTACCTGTTCAGCACGAGCCTGAATTTCACCTGCGATAATGCGGCAGAAAGAATCATTCATCATGGATAGCTTCGTCTATAGGATAAAAAATCAGGGGATAGTTATACGGATTGACTGGCAAAAATGCCAGCCATCTGCCGGGGCTTCGGATTGTTCCGGTCTCACTTCACGTATTCAATCTCATTCACGTACCAGCTGGCTTCGCCACCTGGGGTGTTTACTACTGCGAGATCGCCGACCTCTTTTTTCAATAGCGCCCGCGCCATTGGTGAGTCGATTGAGATGTAATCCTTACGACCGAAGATCTCATCGTAGCCAACAATACGGAATTTGCGGATGTCGCCATCGTCATTTTCAATCTCAACCCATGCGCCAAAGAAGACTTTGCCTTCCTGCTGCGGGGAGTAATCGACGATTTTTAGATTCTCCATGCACTTGGTCAAATAACGGACGCGGCGGTCGATCTCACGCAGGCGCTTTTTATTATACTGGTAGTCGGCATTTTCGCTGCGGTCACCCAGACTTGCAGCCCAGGTAACTTTTTTGGTGACTTCCGGGCGCTCTTCACGCCAGAGATAATTCAGCTCTTGTTTAAGTTTTTCATACCCTTCACGGGTTATCAGGGGCGTTTTCATCTTATTGTTTTACCTTCGACTCTGTGATGATGCGCACAATTAGTATTACGTGAGCATATCAACAGAATAAATAATGTATTGCGAGAAACATTGTATACTTAAGCTGCTGTTTAATATGCTTTGTAACAATTTAGCCTGGAATTCATACCAGAATTCGCTGGTGAGTCACGTTAGCTTTCTTAAGAATATACACTTAATTGTTGCGAACCTTTGGGAGTAATAACAATGCAAGAGAACTATAAGATTCTGGTGGTCGATGACGACATGCGCTTGCGTGCGCTTCTGGAGCGTTATCTGACCGAGCAGGGCTTCCAGGTTCGAAGCGTCGCAAACGCTGAGCAGATGGATCGTCTGCTGACCCGTGAGTCCTTTCACCTGATGGTGCTGGATTTAATGCTGCCGGGAGAAGATGGCCTGTCTATTTGCCGTCGCCTGCGCAGCCAGAGCAACCCGATGCCGATCATTATGGTCACAGCGAAGGGTGAAGAAGTTGACCGTATCGTAGGGCTGGAAATCGGTGCTGACGATTACATCCCGAAACCGTTTAACCCGCGTGAACTACTGGCACGTATTCGCGCAGTCCTGCGTCGTCAGGCGAACGAACTGCCGGGTGCGCCTTCTCAGGAAGAAGCGGTTATCGCTTTTGGTAAGTTCAAGCTGAACCTCGGTACGCGTGAAATGTTCCGCGAAGATGAGCCGATGCCGCTCACTAGCGGGGAATTTGCAGTACTGAAAGCGCTGGTAAGCCACCCGCGCGAGCCGCTGTCGCGAGACAAGCTGATGAACCTCGCCCGTGGTCGTGAATATTCTGCGATGGAACGTTCTATCGACGTCCAGATCTCCCGTCTGCGCCGCATGGTGGAAGAAGATCCGGCTCATCCACGCTACATTCAGACCGTATGGGGTCTGGGCTACGTCTTTGTTCCGGACGGTTCTAAAGCATGAGGCGAATGCGCTTCTCGCCACGAAGTTCGTTTGCCCGCACGTTATTGCTCATCGTCACCTTGCTGTTTGCCAGCCTGGTGACGACATATCTGGTAGTGCTGAACTTCGCGATTCTGCCGAGCCTCCAGCAGTTTAATAAGGTCCTGGCGTACGAAGTTCGTATGCTGATGACCGATAAACTGCAGCTGGAGGACGGTACGCAACTGGTGGTGCCGCCCGCATTCCGCCGGGAAATTTATCGTGAGCTGGGTATTTCCCTCTATTCCAACGAGGCCGCTGAAGAAGCCGGACTGCGTTGGGCGCAACACTATGAATTCTTAAGCCATCAGATGGCGCAGCAACTGGGTGGCCCAACGGAAGTCCGCGTTGAGGTAAACAAAAGCTCGCCGGTCGTGTGGTTGAAAACCTGGCTGTCGCCCAATATCTGGGTACGCGTGCCGCTTACGGAAATTCATCAGGGCGACTTCTCGCCGCTATTCCGCTATACGCTGGCGATTATGCTGTTGGCTATCGGTGGGGCCTGGTTGTTTATCCGTATCCAGAACCGGCCATTGGTGGATCTTGAACATGCGGCGCTGCAGGTGGGGAAAGGTATCATTCCGCCGCCGTTGCGTGAGTATGGCGCTTCGGAGGTGCGCTCCGTAACCCGAGCCTTTAACCATATGGCCGCGGGTGTGAAGCAGCTGGCCGATGACCGTACGCTGTTAATGGCGGGCGTGAGCCACGATTTACGTACCCCGCTGACGCGTATTCGTCTGGCGACGGAAATGATGGGCGAAGAGGACGGTTATCTTGCGGAGTCCATCAATAAGGACATCGAAGAGTGTAACGCCATCATCGAGCAGTTCATCGATTACCTGCGTACCGGTCAGGAGATGCCAATGGAGATGGCAGATCTGAACTCGGTGCTGGGTGAAGTGGTTGCGGCAGAAAGCGGCTACGAACGTGAAATCGAAACTGCACTGCTGCCGGGCAGCATTCAGGTGAAGATGCACCCGCTGTCGATCAAGCGTGCGGTTGCCAATATGGTGGTTAACGCCGCCCGCTACGGCAACGGCTGGATCAAGGTCAGTAGCGGAATGGAGCAGCATCGCGCCTGGTTCCAGGTAGAAGATGATGGTCCAGGCATCAAGCCGGAGCAGCGTAAACACCTGTTCCAGCCGTTTGTCCGCGGAGACAGCGCGCGCAGTACCAGCGGTACGGGCCTGGGGCTGGCGATTGTGCAGCGTATTATTGATAACCATAACGGTATGCTGGAGATTGGTACCAGTGAACGCGGTGGGTTGTCGATTCGTGCATGGCTTCCGGTTCCCTTCACTCGCGCGCCGGGCAACACGAAAGACGCATAACAAAGGGAGGCAAAATGCCTCCCTTTTTGTTGCTGTAGGCCGGATAAGGCGAAACCGCCATCCGGCACTTTTCGTTACAGCTTCGGTCCGGCGCTAACCAGCGCTTCACCTGCAGGGGTGTCGGTATATTTCTCGAAGTTCTCGATAAACAGTTTCGCCAGTGCGTTGGCTTTTTCCTGCCACTGCTCCGGAGATGCGTAGGTATTACGCGGATCGAGAATGCGAGTGTCCACACCCGGCAGCTCGGTCGGGATAGCCAGGTCAAACATCGGCAGACGGAACGTTTCCGCGTCATCCAGCGAACCGTTCAGGATGGCGTCGATAATCGCACGGGTATCTTTGATAGAGATACGCTTGCCGGTACCGTTCCAGCCGGTGTTAACCAGATACGCCTGCGCACCTGCCGCCTGCATACGTTTCACCAGTACTTCTGCGTACTGCGTTGGGTGCAGAGACAGGAATGCTGCGCCGAAACAGGCAGAGAAGGTCGGGGTCGGTTCGGTGACGCCGCGTTCGGTACCGGCCAGTTTGGCGGTGAAGCCAGACAGGAAGTGGTACTGCGTTTGGTCTGCCGTCAGGCGAGAAACCGGCGGCAGCACGCCAAATGCGTCGGCGGTCAGGAAGATCACTTTGGTAGCATGGCCCGCTTTTGACACCGGCTTAACGATATTATCGATGTGATAAATCGGGTAGGAAACGCGGGTGTTCTCAGTTTTTGAACCATCATCGAAATCGATGGAACCATCTTCGCGCACGGTGACGTTTTCCAGCAGCGCGTCACGACGGATCGCGTTGTAGATTTCCGGCTCGGCATCTTTAGACAGTTTGATGGTCTTCGCGTAGCAACCGCCTTCGAAGTTAAACACGCCGTCGTCATCCCAGCCGTGTTCGTCATCGCCAATCAGGCGACGTTTCGGGTCGGTGGACAGCGTGGTTTTACCGGTGCCGGACAGGCCAAAGAAGACTGCCACATCGCCTTTTTCCCCAACGTTTGCTGAGCAGTGCATGGAGGCAATGCCTTTCAGCGGCAGCAGGTAGTTCATTACGGAGAACATACCTTTCTTCATTTCGCCGCCGTACCAAGTGCCACCAATCAACTGGATACGCTCAGTCAGGTTGAAAGCCACGAAGTTTTCGGAGTTCAGACCCTGCTCTTTCCACTGCGGGTTGGTGCATTTAGCGCCGTTCATCACGATGAAATCAGGTTTGAAATCAACCAGCTCTTCGTCGCTTGGGCGGATGAACATGTTTTTGACAAAATGCGCCTGCCAGGCAACTTCGGTAATGAAGCGCACGGAAAGACGGGTATCGGCGTTAGCGCCGCAGAAAGCATCAATGATAAACAGGCGCTTGCCGGAAAGTTGCTGGGTGACTAATCCTTTCAGATGCTGCCAGGTTTCCGGGGAGAGCGGTTTGTTGTCGTTCTTACCTTTACCTTTGTCGGACCACCACAGCGTGTCGCGCGTGGTGTCGTCACGGACAATGTACTTATCCTTTGGCGAACGTCCGGTAAAGATACCGGTATCAACGGCAACGGCGCCCAGATTCGTTAACACGCCACGTTCATAACCTTCCAGGTTTGGATCAAGTTCTTCCTGGAAAAGCGTGTCGTAGTCTGGATTGTAAACGATATCCTGAACGTCATTGATACCATAAGCCTTGAGATCTTGCGGGGTTAAACTGTTGTTCACACGCATTTCACTGCTCCTTAGCCAATATGTATTACCTGGAATAGTAAGGTTTTTTAGGGATTGTTAACCGCGACAAGGCTCATAGATTTACGCATCCGGGAAAAACACGGGCGACCGAATGCGCTGCGACTCCTGTCACAAAGAGGCACATATTATGGCAGGAAACCCTTTTTTGTTGTGGAAAATGTTCTTAAAACGTTAATGGAGAGTGTTTTTGGCGGAAATCTTGTGAGTGTAATCGCATTCATGTAAGAAATGAGCGTGGGTTATACATAAACAATATCGATTCACTTCCCGTCGTCGTAGTCCGAAATCGTTCTACCAATGCTCAAAATTGTGAAGTTGATGCGATAATTAGCTTTTCCCTTCATTCTGGAAACTGACATGGATAGTGCTGAAATTTCACGTACGACGCGTTGGGGCATGATATTTGTCGGCCTGTTGCAGGGGACATTATGCTATCTGCTGATGACATATCTGGCGCCCCATAATGACGGCTGGCTGTTCTATGGCATGCCTGCGACGATTGCGATCACCTCGGCCCTTTTGCTTACTGTTGTTTCTTTCAAACAACGCGCGCTGTGGTACTGGATGGCGTTGATCTTTATTGTCGTGCTGGCGATGAGTGTCTGGCTAAAGTGGCAAGTCGAGGACAGTGATAAGTGGCGGCAACATGAAGTTTTTATGTTCTATGGTTGGCGCTTACTGCTGATGGCGATGCTTGCCTTGCCCTGGATTCAGTACTCGCTTCATGTCTCTCGTGAGCAGGCGCGTTACCCGCATTTTTATCGGCAATTGTGGCTTAATGCGTTGACGTTGCTGATTGTCTTTGTCGCCAACGGTCTGTTCTGGCTGGTGCTCTTGCTATGGAGCGAGATGTTTAAGCTGGTCGGTATTCCCTTCTTCAGCACGCTCTTCTTTGATACCGACTGGTTTGGCTATGTGGCCTTTGGTCTGATTACCGCACTGGCAGTGGTACTGGCCCGTACACAGTCGCGTCTGGTCACGGCGGTACAAAAATTACTGACGTTTATCGCCACCGGTCTGTTACCTCTGGTCGCGCTGTTGGCGCTGATGTTCATACTGACCTTACCCTTCACCGGGCTGGAGGCTATTTCGCAACGCGTGTCTGCGGCTGGGTTGATGTCAACGCTGACGCTGCTCCTGTTGCTGTTGATAGCTATCGTGCGTGAACCGCAAAAAGAGGCGTTACCCTATCCTGGCGCGTTACGCTACCTGATCAAATGCTCTCTGATTGTCGCGCCCATCTATATGCTGATTGCCGGTTGGTCACTGTGGGTGCGAATACAGCAGTACGGTTGGACGCCTGAGCGCGTTTATGGCGTGCTGGTGGTCGTGGTGCTGCTGGTATGGTCGTTTGGCTATCTGGCCAGCATTTTGCGCCGCGGGCGCAATCCGCTTGAGCTTCAGGGGCCGGTCATTCTTGGCGTTTCGTTGCTGGCGTTGGGGCTGTTGGTTCTGCTGTCATCGCCGGTTATTGATGCCTGGCGCATCAGCGTTAACAGCCATATGGGGTTGTATCACAGCGGGAAAATTAAACCGGATCAAGTCAGCCTGTATATGTTGGATCACAGCGGAAAACCGGGGCGCGCAGCGTTGGAAGCATTACAAAAAGATGTGGCGTTTAATCAAGACAGTAAACGCAGACGCGACTTGAATTCTCTGCTGCAAGGGCGCCGGGATCCGGTTAAAGAGCTAACCGCAACACAGTTAGTATCGAAGGTTGTGATGGCTCCGGGGAGCCAGAAGCCAGACGATGCGTTCTGGGTGTTTGTCAAAACACAGGGGTATCGCATCACCTCTTGTGCTGAGCAGAATGCGTGCGTACTGGTGAGTCAGGACCTCAATGCGGATGGTCATCCTGAGCAGGTGTTATATGCCTTTGGCGATGGGGAGAGTCTGGTCTTCGGCATGCAGAAAAACAAATGGGATTTGTTAGCGGTCGCCACGCTACCTGAAGGATTCACTAAGGATAAATTGCTGCAGGCGGTAGCGAATCAGCAACTGGGCTCAACCCCCAGAATCTGGCGGGATATCACTATTGATGGCAAAAGACTGCCGATGACTTATTACACCGAGTGAGTGTGTTGCCGACATCGTTTTTGCCGGATGGCAGCGTGAACGTCTTATCAGGCCTACGACAGTTTTTCCGTAGGCCTGATAAGCGCCGTGCCATCAGGCAAGACAGTGATTAATGCACCTGGGGATCGGCAGGGGAGGCATTGCTGCGGATCTCAGCAATATCCATGGCGTTAAACAGATAGTGACTACCGCAGTAATCGCAGTGCATATCGATCTCGCCTTCTTCCGCCAGAATGCTGTCCACTTCTTCGTCCGGCAACGTTTTCAGTGCGCCTGCGCAGCGTTCGCGTGAACAGGTGCATTTGAACTCAACGTCCTGCGGATCGTAGAGAGTAACTTCTTCTTCGTGGTACAGGCGCCACAGCACTTCGTTGGCCGGCAGCGTCAGCAGCTCTTCGGCTTTGATGGTTTCAGTCAGGGCTGTCAGGTGATCGAAATCATCTGCCTGCGCGTTTTGCGCCGGCATTACCTGCAGCAGCATTCCGCCAGCAGCGGGTTTGCCATCAACGTCGCCAGTGCGGATGAACAGGCGTGTCGGCAGCTGTTCAGAACGCATGAAGTAATCTTCCAGACACGCTGCCAGCGTGTCACCTTCCAGACCGACCACGCCTTGATAACGCTCGCCTTCTTCCGGGGTAATGGTGATCACCAGGTAACCGTTGCCCACCAGCGTTTTCAGATCGGCATCTTCAGGAATATCACCCTGCATGCGGGCCACGCCGCGCATCTGCTGATTGTTGTTGCCGTTGATGACGGCCAGGCTCAGCGGACCATCACCCTGCAACTGCACAGTGATATCACCGGCAAATTTCAGCGTGGCGGTGAGCAGGCTGGTGGCAACCAGTAGCTCAGCCAGTACGTTTTTGACCGGTTGCGGGTAAGTATGATTTTCGAGGATCTGTTGCAGGGTTTCCGAAACGGTCACCAGTTCGCCGCGCACGGCAAAGTTTTCAAACAGATAACGATGTAATTGGTCATGTTGCGGCATAATCATCTCTCTTGCAGGTGACAGTCACTCGCTGTCGCCGTGTTTAAATCGTAACAGGTCGCGGCGCTCTTTTTTGTCCGGTCGCCTGTCCGGGTGCGGCATGGTTAACGCGTTAAGTTTACGCGCCAGCGCCACTTTTTCGCGTTTTTCCACGCTTTCCGCGGTTTCTTCATACAGCGTAACGGCTTCCGTTGCCGGGCGACGCTGCTCGGTAATGGCCTTGATAATGACCGTTCGCTCGTCATTTCCCTGGCGCAGGGTGAGGGTAGCGTTCAGCTCGACAATCTTGCTTGGCTTACTGCGCTGGCCGTTGTAGTGCACCTTACCGCCTTCAACCATTTCGCGGGCTAGCGCACGCGTTTTGTAAAAGCGTGCAGCCCACAGCCATTTATCCAGCCTGACTTCAGCAGAGGGCTTTTCTTTCATGGCGTCTCCTTCACATCAGTGAGGGGATCAGTCGGCGGTAGTCATTCAGTGACGGATGGCGTGCGTACTGTTTTTCGGCGATGCCGGAGTCGGGATTGGTCACGCCGAGGCAGTAACGAATACCGTACAGAGCAGCGGCGTCGAGAATGGGTTCGCTGTCGTCAATAAACAGCGTCTTCTCTGCACTCATTCCCGTTTCTTCAGCCACAGCGTGCCATAACCGCTGATCCTCTTTGGGATAACCAAATGTGTGGGTGGAAAGTAATAAATCAAGGTGTGAGGCCAGACCGGTATGCTCAAGCTTCACCGCCAGATTATGCGGATGCGCGTTGGTGAGCAAAATGCGGCGCTTGCCGCTGGCTTTTAAGGCATCAAGAAACGGTACGGTATCTTCGCGCAAAACGGCGCGCGGTCCCTGTTCCGTGGTCATGGCGCAAATATCCAGATCCAGGCACTCGCTCCAGTAATCCAGGCAATACCAGTTTAGCGTATGCTGCACGGCATGATACTGCTGACGAATATAGTCCTGAGCTTCCTGAGGAGAGATACCCTGCTTCGCGCCATAGGTTTCCGGCACCAATTTTTGCCAGAAATAGTTATCGAATGCCAGGTCGAGCAGCGTGCCGTCCATATCTAACAACACGGTGTCGACATCCTGCCAGGCAATATTGATATGCATGGAAACTCCCCAGAAGAAAACATGATGCGCGACAGGGTAGCATATCCTGTCGCGCGAGCGTGTTATCGAATCAGGCTTTCCGGGTTGTCAATCAGTGTTGGATTGAGACAACTTTCGTAGTAGCTCTGAATTTCCGCGATGCGGGTGCGGTGACGCTGGTAGCGTCTGAATGCCTGTATGCTGTTGTAGATAGCGCATCCGAGCATGGAGAACATCAGCAGCGTCGTGCCAAGGTAGCGCCATAATCCTGAACGATCCGGAATACGATGCAGGCCAATGTGCTGGGTGCCATTGGCGTCAGTCGAAATATTGGTGACGATCCCCTCCGCGCGAAATGGTGTCTGCATTAGCATCTGCGCCAGGCGCTGGAAGGCGTTCCACTGTTCCTGGGGAGGATAGTCATATAGCGAGGTCGTCGGCCACGGCTGATCGACCAGATCGCTGCCTTCGTCGCTGATAATCAGGAAACCGCCAGGGGCAGGGCTATTCAGCGCCTGGGCTGCTCGCGCAGTCTCGCGTGAAATAAACGGCGCCGTAGAGGTATTCACCAGATTATCCAACGACTCTGCGCTTACCGGACGCAGCAGCACGTTCACCCCATCCAGCTTGCCTGCGTTCGCTCGTTTCACCAGCGCGGCCCAGTCTTTACTGTTACCGAGGTTAACCAGCGCATTTTTTAAGCGTACACATTCATCTTTGGCTGCACACAGATCGGCCGTTTTAAGGACTATCTCACCAAAATCGTCCAGTAACACCATGCCGGACTTTTGGATTGCCGAGCGTAGCGATGCGCTGACGCGAGAGTCATCGTCAGGTTTGGGATGCAGCTGACGGCTCACGGCCTGCGTGAGCGCGGTGGCCTTATTCACCAGGTCAGACTCAGGCAGCGGTAATGCGCGCGCATCATTCCAGATAATTTGCGAGCAATCGAAAGGCATAAACGGCGTGGCAGGCTGCGCATTCCAGCTCCCTTGGGTATGAATGTTACACATACCCGTACCACTCAGGTGCAGCGTGTCACCCACGCGAACGCCCGCGTTTTCGAGCTGTTTAACGCTGGTGGCTTCGATAGTTTGCGCGCCCTTCATCCAGGAGAGCGTGACCTTTATTGGCATATCCAGCGGGATCCAAAACAGCAGCATCAGCAGTACCAGCAACGAGCCGCCTGCGATGACAGCGTTGCGCAGCCAGTGCTGTAATGGGAAGTTTTTCACTTCATCGTGCAGAGATAAAAAACGCCCCTGGCGGACAACGTGGCGATCGAGATAAATATCGATATCCGTTTGCTGGCCAAGGTCTTGGGCGATGTAAGGTTGCCAGTGAGGTGGGTAGATCAGATCAATAATACCCAGCGAGATATTATTAATTTGCTCCTGGTCGTTTTCGCCAAACAACCCCCAGCGACGCGGCGTACCGCGCAGACAATGAATTTCCCGCAGGGCGCTTTTGGACGGCGGAGCGAATAATCCCCACAGTCCCGCAGCTAACAGCAACACCGCGCCACCGACTGCCCACGGCACAAACGTATTCGGGATAACCAAACAGAAAAAGAACAGCAGGAATGATGCGGTTATCAGCAACGCCTCGCGCAATCCCGAAGGGCGGCTGAGCGCATATTCTTCATGGGTTTCCTGGCGAATATTCAGCAGTTCAATCTGCTCACTTTCTTCACCACGAATGGATGCCTGGGTAGAAGCGGTGTGCTGCAACGCATAGCCACGCGCTTCCTGCATATATTCCTGTAGCGTATGGCCGTTCAACGAGATAACCAGTGGTATTGTATTGGTGTGGATTATCTCAACGCTGTTTTCGTCATTGATGTATTGTTCCCAGAAAGGGGGAAGATGTACCTCAACGGAATCAAGATAGTAGCGCCATTTGTTAGGATCGTCGGTGGTAATGCCGTAACGTGTAATCGAACGAGTAAGCACGATGACGCTATTACTTTGGGCATTCAACGTTAATGAGACCGGCGCAGAACTGGCTCCCGTTGGACCAGGTACTTGCTGAATTTGACTAAGGCTTTCGAGATAGTTTTCGACTGCACTGCGTTCTTCAGGCGCGAGTTTACGTTTCGAGGCGTCTGAGAAGACACTGCTCAAGGGTAAATTTTTCTGCCTGGATTTTGATTTGAGTAGCCATCCTGCAAGCAATGAGCAGGCCAGCAAAGCAGCTAAAAAAATCAGAATGGTGCTCATGCTTTCCCCATCTTACTTAGTCTGTCAGGCGTGGTCAGTCGCACCCTGTTCAATATTCGTGATTCTGTGGTTGGCTATCGGCAAGTGTGGAGTCGAACTTGAGCATCTTTAAGTACAGCCCAGTAAATGCGAATCATAGCAAAATCACTAAAAATGGAATATCAGCAAATTCCTGGAGTTATTTCAACCTATTGACTTTTAATTTGAAATAGGGACTAACTTTTAGTACGTTACATAAATGTAAATAAACGGCAATTCACATTGCCGAAACCGTGCGGTATATCGCACAATAACCCCAGATTTCACAGCAAAGATCCTCACAATGAGCAAATCATTACAGAAACCCACGATTTTGAAAGTGGAAACCATCGCCCAATCCCGGCTTTTTAAGGTCGAAAGCGTGGACCTTGAGTTCAGCAATGGCGTACGCCGCGTTTATGAACGCATGCGTCCATCCACGCGTGAAGCGGTAATGATTGTGCCGATTGTTGACGATCATCTGATCCTTATTCGCGAGTACGCGGTCGGGACCGAATCCTACGAACTGGGTTTTTCCAAGGGATTAATCGATCCTGGCGAAAGCGTGTTTGAGGCGGCGAATCGGGAGCTGAAAGAAGAGGTGGGGTTTGGCGCAAAAGATCTGACGTTTTTAAAGAAACTCAGCATGGCGCCATCTTATTTCTCCAGCAAGATGAACATCGTAGTGGCAGAGGATTTATATCCTGAATCGCTGGAGGGTGATGAACCTGAGCCATTACCGCAGGTGCGCTGGCCGCTGGCGCATTTGATGGACCTGCTGGAAGATCCTGATTTTCACGAAGCGCGTAATGTCAGTGCGCTGTTCCTCGTACGCGAATGGCTGAAAGGGCAGGGGCGGCTTTAATTACGATTGCCAACTGATGCCTTATCCGGCCTACAACATCCAGCAATATCAAATAATTGCGCCGAAATTGTAGGCCGGATAAGCGAAGCGCTATCCGGCAATCGATCAGAACAGTTCGTGTGTCTCACCATTATCAATAATGGTTGTTCCCACCTCATGCACCGCTTGTTGCGTCGGTTGTGTGCCTTCAATGAAGTACTCTGCGCGGCTATTGCCACCGCTCGCCAGTTGTCCTGTGCTGCGATCGATATTGACCGTCACGATACCCGGCGGTGGCGTCAGCGGCTGTTCAGGCACACCTTCCAGCACGGATTTCATGTAAGCATCCCATGCAGGCTGCGCACTCTTCGCACCGCCTTCGTAGCCGGAGATTTGGTCTTTGATCGCGCCGGAAGCCGTTGTATGACCAAGGTTGCGGCGATGGTCATCAAAGCCGATCCATACCGACGTTACTACCCCTGGTCCGTAACCGGAGAACCACGCATCTTTAGAACTGTTGGTGGTCCCGGTTTTCCCGCCGATATCATGACGCTGTAAATCGCGACCTGCACGCCAACCGGTTCCCATCCAGCCTGGTTCACCAAAGATATTGGTGTTCAGCGCGCTTTTAATCAGGAAGGCCAGCGGTGTGTTGATCACGTGCGGAGCGTACTCTTGTGTTCCGCTTTGCGCGACCAGCGCCTGGTTAGCCTGCTCAAGCTGTGGCATAGGCACAGCGGCATTCTGCTGTTCCTGCGAGACGGCGACATCTTCTACGTTACTGTTTTCCAGCACGTTAGATTTCTGGGTATCGCCGTAAATCACCGGAATATCGCATTCCGGACAGGCAATTTTCGGCTTCGCTTCGAAGATAACGCCGCCCATATCGCTTTCGATCTTACTGATGAAATACGGATCGATCAGGAAGCCGCCGTTAGACATCACCGCGTAACCGCGCGCCACCTGCAACGGTGTGAACGAAGCAGAACCCAGCGCCAGCGACTCGGTATGCACAATGTTCTGTGCCGGGAAGCCGAAACGTTGCAGATACTCTGCCGCGTAATCCACGCCCATGGCGCGCATGGCGCGTACCATGACTACGTTTTTCGACTGACCCAGCCCCTGACGTAAGCGGATAGGACCGGCGTACTGCGGCGGGGAGTTCTTCGGCTGCCAGTCGGAACCAGCACCGGCATCCCAGCGGGAGATCGGCACGTCGTTGAGCATGCTCGCCAGCGTCAGACCTTTGTCCATCGCGGCGGTATACAGGAATGGCTTGATGTTGGAGCCCACCTGGCGTAACGCCTGGGTTGCACGGTTAAATTTGCTCTGGTTGAAGTCAAAACCACCCACCAGCGCCAGCACCGCGCCGTTTTGCGGATTGATGGAGACCAGGGCTGAGTTGACGTCCGGCACTTGCGCCAGCCACCAGGCATCTCCCACCTGGCGTACCCAGATTTGCTGGCCAGTCTGTACTACGTCAGTCACTTTACGCGGCGTTGGGCCTTGTTGAGTATCCGAACGGTAAGGACGCGCCCAGCGCATACCATCCATCCGTAATGACACTGACGTACCATCCGCCAGCGCGGCAATGGCTTCCTGCGGATTGGCGCTGGTAACAACCGCCGGCAGCAGGGGGCCATAAGTCGGCAGCGCTTTCAGCGTATCGGTAATTTTCTTGCTGTCCCAACTGCTTTCGCCCACTTTCCACAGCACGTTCGACGGGCCGCGGTAGCCGTGGCGCATGTCGTAATCCATCACGTTGTTACGTACTGCCTGCTGAGCCGCCTGCTGTACTTTTCGCGTAATGGTGGTGGTGATGCGATACCCATCTTCATAGGCTTTCTCGCCATAACGGTTATACATCTCCTGGCGCACCATTTCAGACAGATACGGCGCAGAGAAAGCGATTTCCGGCGCGTGGTAGTTGGCGTCAATGGCCTCGCCGCGCGCCTGATCGTACTGGGCCTGTGTGATGTAGTTTTCGCTCAACATACGCGACAGTACAACGTTACGTCGCGCGGTTGCACGGTCCATCGAATAGAGCGGGTTGAAGGTTGACGGCGCTTTTGGCAGACCGGCAATCACCGCAATTTCACTTAAGCTGAGTTGATCCACTGTCTTACCGAAATAGACCTGCGCGGCAGCACCCACGCCATAGGCGCGATACCCCAGATAGATCTTGTTCAGATACAGTTCGAGGATCTCATCTTTACTCAGCAGTTGTTCAATGCGGATCGCCAGGAACACTTCTTTGATCTTACGCATCAGCGTACGTTCCGGGCTCAGGAAGAAGTTTCTCGCCAACTGTTGGGTAATGGTACTCGCCCCTTGCGAAGCGTGACCAGAGAACAATGCGACGCTGGCCGCACGGAAGATCCCCACCGGGTCTACCCCATGGTGCTCATAAAAGCGGCTGTCTTCTGTGGCGATAAAGGCTTTAACCATTACCGGCGGCATCTGATCCAGTGTGACCGGGATTCGACGTTTCTCGCCATATTGCGCGATTAGCTCGCCGTCAGCGCTGTAAACCTGCATCGGGATCTGTAAACGCACATCTTTGAGCGTCGCGACGTCAGGTAATTGCGGCTCGATATAGCGATAAAGGCCATAAATCGAGCCTGCTCCCAGCAGGATGCAACATACTGCAAGGATTAATAAATACTTTACGAACTTCACTGGAGATTTCCCATTTAGTGGCATTTGGGCAGTTTATAAACAAACGCGCGGTAGTATAAAGGCAAGCCAGACGCATTGATATACCCGTTAAAGCGACGGGTGATAAGGAGATCATCAGCAATGGCTTTCAATATCTGGAAAATTGGTCTGCATATTCAGCAACATGAAGCGCTGGCTGTCGCTATCGTTCGCGAAGCATCAGGTTGGTATCTGCAACGCTGGTGGCGTATACCGCTGACGCTTCAGGTTATCGTCGATGGCCACATTCGCGAGCCTGAACAGCTGGTCGCCGCGCTACTGCCGTGGAGCCGGGAGCTCCCTCGCCGACACCATATTCATCTCTCTTTTCCCGCCAACAGGACGTTACAAAAAAAGTTTCCTCGTCCGACAATGACGTTACGCGAGCCAGAGCAAACCGCATGGTTGTCCGGTTCGATGGCGCGTGAACTCGATATGGCGCCGGATGCGCTGCATTTTGATTATAGCGAAGACACGTTGAGCCCGGCGTTTAACGTCACTGCTGCGCAAAGCAAAGAGATTTCAGCGCTTCTGACGCTTATCCAAACCCTGAAGGTGCAGGTTACGGCGATTACACCGGATGCCAGCGCGTTACAGCGATTTATTCCCTTCTTGCCAGAGCATCAGCAGTGTCTGGTATGGCGTGATGACACCCAGTGGTTATGGGCGACCCGTTCGGCATGGGGACGTAAATCAACGGGCGATATTGGCAGTATCGATGAGCTTGCCACGACATTATCTCTGCCCACGACAGCCATTGCGCAATGCTCCCCTGGCGGCTTCGACCCTTTGAGCGCCGTGTCTGTACGCCAGCCGCCCATTCCAACGCAAAGCCATCACTTCGCCATTGCGCTGGGACTCGCTATGGGAGGCGCGTACTGATGATAGCGACCATTAATCTTCTGCCCTGGCGTCAGACTCGGCGTTACGCTTGCCTGCGCTTCTGGGGCATCTTATTTAGCGCTTCGCTACTGCTTAGTATTGGCGTGTTGTTGCGCTATTACAGCGTGTTGAGTGTAGAAAATCGGGCTGAATTGTTGCTGGCAGATGCCGAAAAGACGCGTGTCGAGGCCTTAATGGCGCTAAAGCCGCGTATGCAGCAGCGCCAGCAACGATGGCAACAGGTGCAGGCACGGAACAAACAGCGTGAGCAGACCCGAAGCTGGCAGTCGGTATTGCAAGAGCTGGCGGAATTTCTGCCTGAGCAGGCGTGGTTAACAAAAATAGCCTGGCAGCAGGACACGCTGGAACTGACGGGAAACACGCTGAACTTTGCCGCGCTGCAGGCGCTGGAGGCGCAATTACGCCAGCAGCCATTGTTTCAGTTGAGCAGCCCCGGTGAAACGCAGCAGGATGCGCAGGGACGCTGGCAATTCCACTATCGACTGACACGGAGCGGTGCGCATGATAACGCTCTGTGATGTCTGGTTAGCGCAGTCGCCGCGCTTTCGACTCATCTGCTGGTGCGGCTGGATGTTAGGGCTACTCATACTGGTGACGTTATGTCTTTATCCCGTCGCGCGGGAGCGGACGATGCAACGCGAGACGCTGGTCCAACAACGGGCAGCTATTCAGATGCAATGGCGAGATGTCTATCTGCTGTCGGCATCACCAGCAGAGCCGGAAGAGAAACTGACCCTGTTCTCCCCGCTGCTGTTTCAGACTTCACTTACTCGTCTTATCCACTGGCAGCCCTCCGCGCAAGGCGGAGAGATGACGCTGCAACCAGCCTGGGATGCCATCCCGCCGATGTTTATCCAACTGGCGGATCAGGGGATGAACGTCAGTCGATTTTCGCTTAGCGCAGAAGGCGCGGAGCTGCTGCTAACGCTACAGCTGGAGCGCCTGAATGACGGTTGAACGCTGGCTGTTGATATGCGTAAGCGTACTGATGCTCACCGGTATGCGTAATCCATTCCTGCCGCCGGAGGACCATTGCCAAATTGCTGAGCTGTCGACATGGCGTTTTCAGGGCATGGTGAGCCAGGACACGCGACCTATTGGCATCGTTCAGGATAGCCAGAAAAAATGGCGGCGGGTTAAGCGAAATGACGTCCTGAAAAACGGTTGGACGATTACGCAGATAACGGCCCAGAACATAACCCTCGACACAGAAAAAAACTGCGAACCGCCGCGGTGGCAGTGGCAACGACAAGGAGCGGTAAATGAAGCGATGGATAGCGTTGATAGTAATGATACTGGCGGTCGGGATAACGAACGCGCTGGCGACGAAACCGCAAAACGTGACGCTGGTGGTCGATGATGTGCCGGTTACGCAGGTATTGCAGGCGCTGGCTGAACAGGAACAGAAAAACCTGGTTGTTTCGCCAGATGTCAGCGGCGTGCTGTCGCTGCATTTGACGGATGTCCCCTGGAGGCAGGCATTGCAGACGGTGGTAAAAAGTGCCGGGCTGATATTACGCCAGGAGGGCAATATCCTGCATGTGCATTCTGTTCAATGGCAGAATGACAATGCGGCCCGCCAGGACAATGAACAGGCGCGGATTCAGGCCAGTTTGCCGCTGGAGCAGCGCAGCATTATTTTGCACTATGCCGATGCTGCCGAGCTGGCAAAAGCAGGAGAAAAGCTGCTCAGTGCCAAGGGAAGCATGACGGTGGATAAACGGACCAACCGCTTACTGCTGCGTGATAATAGCGTTGCGCTTAACACCCTGGAAAAGTGGGTATCGCAAATGGATTTGCCGGTTGCCCAGGTCGAACTGGCGGCGCATATCGTCACCATAAATGAAAAAAGTTTGCGCGAGCTGGGGGTGAAGTGGTCGCTGGCTGACGCACAACAATCGGGGGCGGTTGGGAATGTTACAACGCTTGCCAGCGATCTCTCTGTAGCCACCGCCACATCCCGCGTGGGATTTAACATTGGCCGCATTAACGGTCGTTTACTGGAACTGGAGTTGTCTGCGCTGGAGCAAAAACAGCAACTGGATATCATTGCCAGTCCACGATTACTGGCATCTCACCTGCAACCTGCCAGTATTAAGCAGGGCAGTGAGATCCCTTATCAGGTCTCCAGCGGTGAAAGCGGCGCGACATCCGTCGAGTTCAAGGAAGCGGTACTGGGGATGGAGGTAACACCAACAGTGTTGCAGAAAGGGAGAATCAGGCTGAAACTGCATATTAGCCAGAATGTTCCGGGACAGGTTCTACAACAGGCAGATGGCGAAGTGTTGGCTATCGACAAGCAAGAGATTGAAACGCAGGTCGAGGTAAAAAGCGGCGAGACGATTGCGCTGGGCGGGATTTTTTCACATAAGAACAAATCCGCAGCCGACAGCGTGCCGCTATTAGGCGACATTCCCTGGCTTGGCTCTCTTTTTCGCCATGATGGTAAAGAAGATGAACGGCGCGAATTAGTGGTCTTTATTACGCCCAGACTGGTTTCAACGGAATAACTTATGCATGAAAAGCCATTGTTTTTGCACTGAACACGTTTCAGGGATTTGACGTGAGGGTGTATTTAGCATACAAGGAGTACCGATTTGAGCGTCGATACTTTTCTTTACTTATGCGGCAATGAATACGCTTTGCCTTTCCGGTGGTGTGCCATAGGCTTATTGGGTGTCATTTGGCTGCGCGATACGTCGCCAGGTCTGATGTTTGCAGGGTAGCATGCCTGCCACGACCAGAAATGCGTTAGGTTTGGTGATTTATTCAGTTGCCAAACCCGCTTGAGTATTGAGATAATTTTCAGTCTGACTCTCGCAATATCTTATGAGGTTTCAGTTCATGTCCTGCTGCGCTGGGTGTCTGCGAAGCGGGTTTACCATTAACGAATAGTCTTAGTAGTACCGAAAAAATGGCAGAGAAACGCAATATCTTTCTGGTTGGGCCTATGGGTGCCGGAAAAAGCACTATTGGGCGCCAGTTAGCTCAACAACTCAATATGGAATTTTACGATTCTGATCAAGAGATTGAGAAACGAACCGGAGCTGATGTGGGCTGGGTCTTCGATGTAGAAGGTGAAGACGGCTTCCGTGATCGCGAAGAAAAAGTCATCAACGAGTTGACGGAAAAACAGGGTATTGTGCTGGCAACTGGCGGTGGCTCTGTAAAATCACGTGAAACACGTAACCGTCTTTCCGCGCGTGGCGTCGTGGTCTATCTTGAAACGACAATTGAAAAACAACTTGCGCGTACTCAACGTGACAAGAAACGCCCGCTGCTGCAGGTAGAATCACCGCCTCGTGAAGTTCTGGAAGCGTTGGCTGACGAACGCAATCCTCTGTACGAAGAGATTGCTGACGTGACCATTCGCACCGACGATCAGAGCGCAAAAGTCGTAGCAAACCAGATTATTCATATGTTGGAAAGCAACTAATTCTGGCTGAATACACACTCGTCTGCGGGTACAAGTAACTAAGGTGGATGTCGCGTAATGGAGAGGATCACAGTCACTCTCGGGGAACGTAGTTACCCTATCACCATCGCGGCTGGTTTGTTCAATGAGCCAGCTTCATTCTTACCGCTGAAATCGGGCGATCAGGTTATGTTGGTGACCAACGAAACCCTGGCTCCCCTTTATCTCGATAAGGTTCGCGGCGTACTTGAACAGGCGGGTGTTAACGTTGATAGCGTTATCCTTCCCGATGGCGAGCAGTATAAAAGCCTGACGGTTCTGGATACGGTTTTCACCGCGTTACTGCAAAAACCGCACGGTCGTGATACCACGTTAGTTGCCCTTGGCGGCGGCGTGATTGGCGATCTGACCGGTTTTGCGGCAGCCAGCTATCAGCGTGGTGTTCGTTTTATTCAAGTCCCGACAACCCTGTTGTCGCAGGTCGACTCCTCCGTTGGCGGCAAAACCGCCGTAAACCATCCCCTCGGTAAAAACATGATTGGCGCGTTTTACCAACCGGCCTCCGTGGTGGTGGATCTCGATTGCCTGAAAACGCTTCCTGCGCGTGAGCTGGCATCGGGGCTGGCGGAAGTGATCAAATACGGCATCATTCTTGACGGTGAATTTTTCAGCTGGCTGGAAGACAATCTGGATGCGTTACTGCGTCTGGATGGTCTGGCAATGGCGTACTGTATCCGTCGTTGTTGTGAGCTGAAAGCAGAAGTTGTCGCAGCAGACGAGCGTGAAATGGGCTTACGTGCTTTACTGAATCTGGGACACACGTTTGGCCATGCGATCGAAGCTGAAATGGGTTATGGCAATTGGTTACATGGTGAAGCAGTCGCAGCAGGTATGGTAATGGCTGCCCGTACGTCAGAACGTTTGGGTCAGTTCACCTCCGCTGATACGCAGCGCATCATTACGCTGTTACAGCGAGCAGGCTTACCGGTGAATGGGCCGCGTGAAATGTCCACCGAGGCTTATCTGCCGCACATGCTGCGAGATAAAAAAGTGTTAGCGGGAGAGATTCGTTTGGTGCTTCCGCGAGCGATAGGGAAGAGTGAAGTGCGCGGCGGAGTGTCGCACGAGGTGGTTCTTAACGCTATTGCTGATTGCCAGCAGGCGTAACAACAAGAAAGGTCAGGCTTACGTTGCGAAACGTAGGTCTTTTAGCTTCAGGTTATGTGCAAAGTCGTAAGCATTAACCTTTGAGTGGGGTGTTAAATGGATGAATTCAAACCAGAAGACGAGCTGAAACCCGATCCCAGCGATCGTCGTACTGGTCGTTCTCGTCAATCGTCTGAACGCGATAATGAGCCGCAAATCAATTTTGATGATGTTGATCTGGATGCTGACGATCGCCGTCCTGCGCGCGCACGCAAAGAGCGTGATGAAGAGCAGGACATTGAAGAAGAGTATGAGTCTGATGACGATGCGGTGGATGAAGAGCGTGTAGAACGTCGTCCGCGCAAGCGTAAGAAAGCCGTCAGCAAACCTGCCTCCCGCCAGTATATGATGATGGGCGTGGGTGTTCTGGTACTGCTGCTGCTGATTATCGGCATTGGTTCTGCGCTGAAAGCCCCCTCATCTTCTTCCAATGAGCAGGCAGCGTCTGGCGAGAAGAGCATCGATCTCTCTGGCAGCAATGCAACGGATCAGGCGAGTGCAACGACACCTGCAACGGGCGCTGAGCAGACCGCTGGCAATACCCAGCAGGATGTTTCCCTGCCACCGATTTCCTCTACCCCGACTCAAGGTCAGGCACCTGCGGCAACTGAAGGGCAGCAGCGTGTTGAAGTGCAGGGCGATTTGAACAACGCTCTGACGCAACCGCAAGGTCAGGAACAGGTTAACAACGCTGTGGTTAACTCTACGCTGCCGACCGAACCTGCGACCGTTGCGCCGATGCGTAATGGTAATGCTGCGCGCCAGACTGCGAAAACGGAAACGACTGAACGTCCTGCGGCTACGCATCAGGAACGTAAACAGGCCGTCATTGAACCGAAGAGCAAACCGCAAACTACGGTGAAAGCGACGCCGGCAGAGCCGAAACCTGTTGCCCAGGCAAAACCAACCGCAACTGCGCCGACGACCACAACCAAAGCACCTGTGGTAACCGCTACGCCGAAAGCGACCGCGGAGCCAAAAGCAACCACGACTGCGCCAGCACAGACTGCAACGCCTGCGCCAACCGCAACAGCGTCAACGCCTGTTGCTGGCGGAGCGAAAAGTGCAGGTAACGTTGGAGCGTTAAAATCTGCGCCGTCCAGCCATTACACGCTGCAGCTCAGCAGTTCTTCTAACTACGACAACCTGAACGGTTGGGCGAAGAAAGAAAACCTGAAGAACTATGTGGTGTACCAGACGACGCGTAACGGTCAACCGTGGTATGTTCTGGTGACAGGCGTGTATGCGTCTAAAGAAGATGCGAAACGTGCAGTGTCTACGTTACCCGCTGATATTCAGGCGAAAAACCCGTGGGCAAAACCGCTGCATCAGGTTCAGGCCGATTTGAAGTAAGATAGGATATGTTCTGCAATGGTTTGATGTTTCGCCCAATTGCGGGACAAAGACTAAAGCGCAGGATGCTGTCGGAGCTTTCTCCACAGCCGGAGAAGGTGTAATTAGTTAGTCAGCATGAAAAAAAATCGCGCTTTTTTGAAATGGGCAGGGGGGAAATACCCCCTGCTTGATGATATCAAACGGCATTTACCTCAGGGTGAGTGCCTGATTGAACCTTTCGTGGGTGCCGGGTCGGTGTTTCTCAACACCGACTTTTCTCGTTATATTCTTGCCGATATCAACAGCGACCTTATCAGTCTCTATAACATCGTGAAGACGCGTACCGATGAGTATGTGCAGGCTTCGCGTGAGCTGTTTATGCCTGAAACCAACCAGGCTGAGGTGTACTATCGGTTCAGAGAAGAATTTAATGCCAGCGAGGATCCGTTCCGCAGAGCAGTACTGTTCTTGTATCTGAACCGCTTTGGTTACAACGGATTGTGCCGTTATAACCTGCGCGGCGAATTTAACGTCCCGTTTGGGCGTTATAAAAAACCTTACTTCCCAGAAGCCGAGTTGTACCATTTTGCTGAGAAAGCGCAGAATGCGGAGTTCCATTGCCTCTCCTATGAAGAGTGCATGAACCGTGCGGATAGCAACTCTGTGGTCTATTGTGACCCGCCTTATGCACCGCTTTCGGCGACGGCAAATTTCACTGCGTATCACACCAACAGCTTTAGCCCGAAAGAGCAGGCGCATTTGGCCGAGATGGCAGAAAAGCTGGTCAGTAAGCAGATCCCGGTGTTAATTTCGAACCACGATACGCCCGATACCCGTGAATGGTACCGAGCGGCGAAACATTTTCAGGTCAAAGTGCGGCGCAGCATAAGCAGCAATGGCGGCACGCGTAAAAAGGTGAACGAACTGCTGGCACTGTATAAACCAGGAGTCGTAACGCCTGCGAAGAAATAAATCTCAAGGAGAAGCGGATGAAACAGTATTTGATCGCCCCCTCAATTCTGTCGGCTGATTTTGCCCGCCTGGGTGAGGACACCGCGAGAGCGCTGACTGCCGGTGCCGATGTCGTGCACTTCGACGTCATGGACAATCACTACGTACCGAACCTGACCATCGGACCGATGGTACTGAAATCGCTGCGTAAATATGGCATCACCGCCCCGATTGATGTTCACCTGATGGTGAAACCGGTCGATCGTATTGTCCCGGACTTCGCCGCCGCTGGCGCCAGCATCATTACTTTTCATCCGGAAGCCTCCGAGCATGTCGATCGCACTTTACAGCTGATCAAAGAGCATGGCTGTAAAGCGGGTCTGGTGTTCAACCCGGCAACACCGCTGAGCTATCTGGACTACGTCATGGATAAGCTCGATGTGATCCTGCTGATGTCCGTTAACCCAGGCTTTGGCGGACAGTCCTTCATCCCACAAACGCTGGATAAGCTGCGCGAAGTGCGTCGTCGTATTGATGAATCTGGCTACGATATCCGCCTCGAAGTGGACGGTGGCGTCAAAGTGAATAACATTGGTGAAATTGCCGCAGCAGGCGCAGATATGTTTGTCGCAGGCTCCGCCATTTTCGACCAACCAGACTACAAAAAAGTCATTGATGAAATGCGCAATGAACTGGCGAAGGTAAGTCATGAATAAGTTTCAGGATATTCGGGGCGCTGCATTTGACCTCGACGGCACGCTGGTCGACAGCGCGCCGGGATTAGCCGCAGCGGTGGACATGGCGCTGTATGCGCTGGAACTGCCGGTTGCCGGAGAAGAACGCGTTATCACCTGGATTGGTAATGGTGCAGATGTACTGATGGAACGCGCGCTAACGTGGTCCCGTCAGGAGCGCGCAACATTACGTAAAACGATGGGTAAACCGCCCGTTGATGATGATATTCCCGTCGAGGAACAGGTACGTATTTTGCGTAAGCTGTTCGACAGATACTACGGCGATGTCGCAGAAGAGGGGACATTCCTGTTCCCTGATGTTGCCGACACGCTGGGCGCGCTGCATGCGAAAGGATTGCCGCTGGGTCTGGTGACCAACAAACCGACCCCGTTTGTCGCGCCATTACTCGAAGCATTAGATATCGCCAAGTACTTTAGCGTGGTCATCGGTGGTGACGACGTGCAGAATAAAAAACCGCATCCGGATCCGCTGCTGCTGGTGGCAAGCAAGCTTGGCATCAAGCCTGAGCAAATGCTCTTCGTAGGGGATTCACGCAATGATATTCAGGCGGCAAAAGCTGCTGGCTGTCCGTCCGTTGGCCTGACCTATGGCTACAACTATGGCGAGTCGATCGCGCTGAGCCAGCCCGACGTTATTTACGACCGTATTAATGAACTACTGCCCGCTCTCGGGCTTCCGCATAGCGAAAATCAGGAATCAAAAAATGACTAAGCCCATCGTTTTTAGTGGCGCACAGCCCTCAGGTGAATTGACCATTGGCAACTATATGGGTGCGCTGCGTCAGTGGGTGAGCATGCAGGATGACTACCATTGCATCTACTGCATCGTTGACCAACATGCCATCACCGTTCGTCAGGATGCTCAGCAGCTGCGTAAAGCAACGCTCGATACGCTGGCGCTGTATCTGGCATGCGGTATCGATCCTGAAAAAAGCACCATTTTCGTGCAGTCTCACGTACCGGAGCATGCACAGTTAGGTTGGGCGCTGAACTGCTACACCTACTTCGGCGAGCTGAGCCGTATGACCCAGTTCAAAGACAAATCCGCGCGCTATGCGGAGAACATCAACGCCGGTCTGTTTGATTATCCGGTACTGATGGCGGCAGACATCCTTCTGTATCAGACCAACCAGGTACCGGTTGGCGAAGATCAGAAACAGCATCTGGAACTGAGTCGCGATATCGCCCAGCGCTTCAACGCCCTGTATGGCGACATCTTCAAAGTGCCTGAGCCGTTCATTCCTAAATCCGGCGCGCGCGTAATGTCGCTGCTGGAGCCGACGAAGAAAATGTCCAAGTCGGATGACAACCGCAACAACGTGATCGGCCTGCTGGAAGATCCGAAATCTGTGGTTAAGAAAATCAAACGTGCGATGACCGACTCCGAAGAGCCGCCGGTTGTACGCTACGACGTGCAGAACAAAGCGGGTGTTTCCAATCTGCTGGATATCCTCTCTGCGGTCACCGGTAAGAGCATTCCGGAGCTGGAACAGTACTTCGAAGGCAAAATGTATGGTCATCTGAAAGGTGAAGTCGCAGAGGCCGTTTCCGGTATGCTGACAGAGCTTCAGGAGCGTTATCACCGTTTCCGTGACGATGAAGCTTTCCTGCAGAAAGTGATGAAAGACGGTGCAGAAAAAGCCAGCGCCCGCGCATCTGTTACGCTGAAAGCTGTTTACGAAGCGATTGGTTTTGTCGCCAAGCCGTAATGCGCTCTGTGTTGTTGAAGAAACCGGGTTACGCCCGGTTTTTTTTCGCCTGTTGGTTTGTGAACCTCAAAAAATGTGAAGCGCCTCGCCGTTTGCATATTTCCTCATTGCGTTATATCTTCACTTTAATGAAGATATAAATATTCAATTTACTGAAAATATAAAATGCGTCGGACATTTATCAAGAAAGAGGGGGTTGTGCTGACAACCCTGGCCCGCTACCTGCTCGGTGAGAAGTGCGGTAACAGATTGAAAACTATTGATGAACTGGCAGCCGAGTGTCACTCATCGGTAGGGTTAACCCAGGCTGCGTTGAAAACGCTGGAATCCTCAGGGGCGATCCGTATTGAGCGTCGCGGGCGTAACGGTAGCTATCTGGTGGAGATGGATAACCGTACGCTGCTGAAGCATGTGGATATTAATAACGTGGTCTGTGCGATGCCGCTGCCCTACACCCGTTTATATGAAGGACTGGCGAGTGGGCTGAAGGCGCAGTTCGATGGGATCCCGTTTTATTACGCACACATGCGTGGGGCTGATATTCGTGTGGAATGCCTGCTAAACGGCGTCTACGACATGGCGGTGGTTTCTCGTCTGGCGGCGGAAAGTTACCTTGCTCAGGACGGACTGCGCATCACGTTGGCGCTGGGACCGCATACCTACGTCGGCGAGCATCAGCTGATTTGTCGCAAGGGCGAATCTGCAGATGTAAAACGTGTCGGACTCGATAACCGTTCGGCGGATCAGAAAATCATGACCGAGGCCTGTTTTGGCAACCGTGACGTTGAATTGATCGATATGCCTTATCACGAAAGCTTGCAGCGCATCGCGAAAGGGGATGTGGATGCGGTTATCTGGAACGTGGTTGCAGAGGCCGAGCTGGCGGTACTGGGGTTAGAAGCCACGCCGCTCACCAACGATCCGCGATTTCTGCAGGCCACGGAGGCCGTGGTACTGACCCGCGCAGAGGATTATCCGATGCAGCAGCTACTGCGGGCGGTTGTTAACAAAGAGGCGCTGCTTGCCCACCAACAGCGTGTGGCGAACGGTGAACAGGAACCCAGTTATTAAGTGAAGGCAAACGACATGGAAAACAGGCTTAACCTGCTGTGTGAAGCAGGCGTTATCGACAAGGATATTTGTAGCGGCATGCTGCAGGTGGTCAGGCGGTTGGATGAAGAGTGGCGTTTGCCGATTTACAGTGAGCAAGGAACCATGGCGATGACCCATATGGCGAGTGCGTTAATGCGCAGTCGCCAGGGCGAAGTGATTGAAGCGCTGGATGGTGAGCTGCTGGAGGAGTTGGCGCAATCTCATCTCTGGCCAACTATTTTATTGGTACATCAGGCGCTGATGAAAGAGTTTACGGTGGCGCTGCACACCAATGAAGAAGGCTATATGCTGGCGAACTTGTATGGATTGTGGATGGCGGCGAACGAAGGCGTCTGAAATCAATGGGCAATGAGCTTATTGCACCTTAAATATTCAAAAAAATGAATATTTAACTGAAGGATTAGAAACGAGGCAGAGAAATGTTTATAGACGCATTGAAACGCCAGAACCCCGCGCTAATCTCGGCTGCTATCGCGTTATGGCAGCAGGGAAAGATCGCACCTGACAGTTGGGTCATTGATGTTGACCAGGTCATTGAGAATGGCAAACGCCTACTGGATGTCGCCAGGCAACATGGTATCTCGCTGTATCTGATGACCAAACAGGTAGGACGTAACCCGTGGCTGGCGGAGAAGCTGTTGCAGCTTGGCTATGAAGGCATCGTGGTTGTGGATTACAAGGAGAGTCGCGTCATGCGCCGTGCCGGGTTGCCGGTTGCGCATCAGGGACATCTGGTGCAGATCCCGTCGCGGCTGGTCAATGAGGCTGTAGCGCAGGGTACTGAAGTCATCACATTGTTCTCACTGGAGAAAGCGCGCGAAGTTTCCGCTGCTGCAGTGAAGGCCGGTTGTGAACAGAACGTGATGCTGAAGGTGTACGACAAGGATGATTTTCTCTACCCGGGGCAGGAAAGCGGATTTCCGCTGATGTATCTGACGGATGTGGTCAATGAAATCCGCAGGCTTCCGGGTCTGCGTCTGAGCGGCCTCACTCATTTCCCCTGCCTGTTATGGGATGAAAACTCAGCGCAGACTATGCCGACGCCTAATCTGCATACGCTGGTAAATGCCCGACGTCAGTTGGCTGAGGCCGGGATTGCCATTGAGCAGCTTAATGCGCCGTCAGCCAGTAGCTGTTCGTCACTCCCCCTGCTGGCGGAATATGGCGTCACCCATGCGGAGCCGGGTCATGCGTTGACCGGCACCATTCCTTCCAATCAAAAAGGCGACCAGCCGGAGCGCATTGCGATGCTGTGGTTGAGCGAGGTATCGCACAATTTTCGTGGAGACAGTTATTGCTACGGTGGCGGCTATTACCGTCGCGGCCATGCGCAAAATGCGCTGGTCTTTACGCCAGAAAGTGACACGCCGATCGCAGCGAAGCTAAAACCCGTGGACGACAGCAGTATTGACTACTACCTGCCTGTTGCCGGGGAGTTTCCGGTGAGCAGTGCGGTGATCTTCTGTTTTCGCACCCAGATCTTCGTGACGCGTAGCGACGTGGTGCTGGTATCGGGCATTCAGCGCGGTGCAGCTGAAATCGTCGCGCGTTACGACAGTCTCGGCAATATTCTGGAGGACTAATGGCCCGATTCGTGGTGTTAGTAATCGACAGTTTCGGCGTTGGCGCCATGAAAGACGTCACGCTGGTCAGGCCGCAGGATGCAGGAGCGAATACCTGTGGCCATATCCTAGGAGAACTCCCGCAGTTACGCCTGCCAACGCTTGAGAAGCTGGGGCTGATTAACGCTCTGGGCTTTGCCCCGGGTGTGATGCAACCTTCAGCATCGGCAGTCTGGGGCGTTGCAGAGCTGCAGCATGAAGGGGGAGATACCTTTATGGGCCATCAGGAGATTTTAGGTACGCGGCCTCAGGCGCCGCTGCGGATGCCGTTTAGCACCGTGATTGACAGCGTTGAGCAGGCGCTAAAGGCCGCTGGCTGGCAGGTGGAACGTCGCGGCGGCGACCTGTCGTTTCTTTGGGTCAACGATGCGGTTGCAGTGGGCGATAACCTCGAAGCGGATTTAGGTCAGGTCTACAACATTACTGCCAATCTTGCCGTTATCCCGTTTGATGAGGTGCTAAAGATAGGCCACGTGGTGCGTGAGCAGGTTCAGGTCGGGCGCGTGATTGCGTTTGGCGGTCAGCTTGCAGACAGCCAGCGCATTCTGGATGCCGCCGAGACCAAAGAGGGACGCTTTATCGGCATTAACGCTCCACGTTCCGGCGCCTATGAAAATGGCTTCCAGGTCAGGCATATGGGTTTTGGCGTCGATGAGCAGGTACAGGTACCGCAAAAACTGCATGACACCGGGATCCCTACCGTGCTGGTCGGTAAAGTGGCGGACATCGTTGGCAATCCACACGGGCGCAGCTGGCAAAACCTGGTGGATAGTCAGCAGATTATGGATATCACGCTTAACGAATTTAACGCGGAATCGACGGTATTTATCTGTACCAACATTCAGGAAACCGATCTCGCCGGGCACGCTGAAGACGTAGCACGTTATGCCGAACGGCTGCAGCTTGTTGATCTTAATCTTTCACGCCTTCTGGCCGCTATGGATCCAAATGACTGTCTGGTGGTTATGGCCGATCACGGCAACGATCCGACCATCGGTCACAGCCACCATACCCGGGAAGTTGTACCGGTTCTGGTGTATCGGGAGGGGTTAGAGCCTGCGCAATTAGGCGTCCGGGCGACGTTATCTGACGTTGGCGCTACGGTGTGTGAGTTTTTCGGCGCGGCGGCGCCACAAAACGGCTGCTCTTTTCTTTCGGCATTACGCCTTACAGGAGACACCTTATGAATTTTGATCCGACGGGCTACACCTGGGTTCACGAACATCTGCATATTGATCTCTCTGGGGTCAAGAATAATCTCGACTGCCGGTTAGATCAGTACGATCTCATTTGTCAGGAAATGAAGGATCTCCGGGCGTTAGGCGTCAGCAACATTATTGAGATGACCAACCGCTATATGGGGCGTAATCCGCAATTCATGATCGATCTGATGCGCGATACCGGTATCAACGTGATGGCCTGCACAGGCTATTACCAGGATGCGTTTTTCCCTGAACATGTCGCGGCCCGCAGCGTGGAACAGCTCGCGCAGGAGATGGTCGATGAGATAGTCATCGGTATAGATGGCACTGAATTGAAGGCCGGAATTATCGCCGAAATTGGTTCCAGCGAAGGGGTGATTACGCCGCTTGAAGAGAAGGTATTTATCGCCGCGGCGCGGGCGCACATCGAAACCGGACGCCCCATCTCGACCCACACCTCTTTTAGCACCATGGGCCTGGAACAGCTGGTGTTGCTACAGGCTCACGGCGTCGACCTTTCCCGCGTAACCGTTGGTCACTGCGACCTGAAAGATAACCTCGACAATATCTTACGCATGATCGATCTCGGTGCGTATGTGCAATTCGATACCATCGGTAAAAACAACTATTACCCGGACGAGAACCGCATTGGCATGCTGCATGAGCTACGTAATCGCGGGCTGCTTAATCGCGTGATGCTCTCCATGGACATTACCCGCCGCTCGCATTTAAAAGCCAATGGCGGCAATGGCTATGACTATCTGTTAACCACTTTTATCCCACAGTTGCGCCAGTCAGGATTCAGCCAGGCCGATGTGGACACGATGTTGCGTGATAACCCCTCACAATTTTTCCAATAAGGACAGAATCATGAAAAAGATTGGCGTTGCTGGCTTACAGCGTGAGCAGATTAAAAAGACCATCGAAACCGCAGCTCCGGGCTGCTTTGAAGTCTCCATTCATAACGATATGGAAGCGGCGATGAAGGTGAAATCCGGACAACTGGATTACTACATCGGCGCTTGTAACACCGGCGCGGGTGCAGCGCTGTCGATTGCCATTGCGGTGATTGGCTACAACAAAAGCTGCACTATCGCCAAGCCGGGTATTAAGGCGAAAGACGAACATATCGCAAAAATGGTTGCGGAAGGGAAAGTGGCTTTTGGTCTCTCCGTCGAACATGTTGAACATGCGATTCCGATGCTGGTTAACCACCTGAAATAAAAGGCATGACTATGGATCTGTATATTCAGATTGTGGTGGTGGCCTGCCTGACCGGCATGACGTCACTTCTGGCACATCGCTCGGCGGCTGTCTTTCATGACGGTATCCGTCCGATTCTGCCGCAGCTGATCGAGGGGTACATGAACCGCCGTGAGGCGGGAAGTATCGCGTTTGGTCTGAGTATTGGCTTTGTGGCGTCGGTTGGGATCTCTTTTACCCTGAAAACCGGCTTGCTCAACGCCTGGCTGCTGTTCCTACCGACGGATATTCTCGGCGTGTTGGCGATGAACAGCCTGCTGGCGTTCGGTCTGGGCGCTATCTGGGGCGTATTGATTCTGACCTGCCTGCTGCCGGTGAACCATCTGCTCACGGCGCTGCCGGTTGATGTACTGGGTAGCCTCGGTGAACTGAGTTCTCCGGTGGTTTCCGCATTCGCACTCTTCCCGCTGGTGGCGATTTTCTACCAGTTTGGCTGGAAGCACAGCATTATCGCGGCGGTGGTGGTACTGATGACCCGCGTGGTGGTGGTGCGTTACTTCCCGCATCTGAACCCGGAATCAATTGAGATTTTTGTGGGGATGATGATGCTGCTGGCGATCGCCATTACGCATGATATTCGCCACCGCGGCGATGACGAGATGGATGCCAGCGGGCTATCGGTCTTTGAAGAACGAACCTCGCGGATTATAAAAAACCTGCCGTACATCGCCATTGTCGGCGCACTGATTGCCGCCGTCGCCAGTATGAAGATTTTCGCTGGCAGCGAGGTTTCAATTTTTACGCTGGAAAAAGCCTATTCGGCGGGGATTACGCCGGAGCAGTCGCAGACGCTGGTGAATCAGGCTGCCCTGGCGGAGTTTATGCGCGGGCTGGGCTTTGTGCCGATGATTGCGACAACGGCGCTGGCGACGGGCGTTTATGCGGTAGCGGGTTTCACCTTCGTTTATTCCGTTGGCTACCTGGCGCCGAACCCGTGGATTGCGGCAATCCTGGGCGCGATCGTGATTTCAGCTGAAGTGCTGCTGCTGCGCTCTATCGGTAAATGGCTGGGGCGTTATCCATCGGTACGTAACGCATCGGACAATATTCGTAATGCGATGAATATGCTGATGGAAATGGCGCTGTTGATAGGCTCGATTTTTGCCGCTATCAAGATGGCAGGTTATACCGGCTTTTCGATTGCGGTAGCGATTTACTTCCTCAACGAATCGATTGGACGTCCGGTACAGAAGATGGCCGCGCCGGTCGTGGCGGTGATGATCACCGGTATTGTGCTGAATATTCTCTACTGGTTTGGTCTGTTTGTTCCGGCCTGAGGAGGCTAAAGCATGAAGACGTTTCCTCTGCAAAGTCTGACGCTCGCGCAGGCACAGCAAAAGCAGTTTGCGCTGGTGGATACGCTCTGCCGTCACTTTCCTGGCGCTGATTTTCTGGCGGGCGGTGATTTGGGGCTGGTCCCGGGGCTGAATCAGCCTCGGGTCACGCAGCGTGTGGAAAAGGTACTGGCTGAGGCGTTTCATGCTGAGGCCGCAGCGTTGGTTCAGGGGGCTGGCACCGGGGCTATTCGTGCCGGGCTGGCTGCGTTACTCAAACCCGGCCAGCGGCTGCTGGTTCATGACGCGCCAGTGTATCCTACGACACAGGTGCTCATTGAGCAGATGGGTATTATCCTCGTCAGGGCAGATTTCAACGATCTTAAGACCATAAAGCAGTTCATTGAAGAGCATCGCCCTGACGCCGCGCTGGTGCAGCATACGCGTCAGCAACCGCAGGATCGTTACGTGTTAGCCGAGGTGTTGGCGGAAATTGCGCGGTGCGGCGTACCGACGTTAACCGATGATAACTACGCGGTGATGAAAGTAGACGGTATCGGCTGTGAATGCGGGGCGACGCTGTCTACTTTTTCGTGCTTTAAACTCTTCGGCCCGGAAGGCGTCGGAGCGGTGGTCGGCAAGGCGGAGGCTATCGCTAAAATCCGCGCGACGTTTTATTCCGGCGGCAGCCAGATCCAGGGGGCGCAGGCGCTGGAAGTGCTTCGTGGCCTGGTTTTCGCGCCAGTGATGCATGCAGTACAGGCTGGCGTTTCCGAACGGCTGCTAACGATTCTCAATAGCGGCGTGCTACCCGAGGTGAAAAAGGCGGTTATCGCTAATGCCCAGTCGAAGGTGCTGATTGTGGAGTTTCATCAGCCGATTGCCGCCCGTGTGCTGAAAGCGGCGCAAGAGAGAGGTGCGCTGCCATACCCGGTGGGGGCTGAGTCGAAGTATGAGATCCCTCCGTTGTTCTATCGCCTTTCGGGGACGTTTCGCGAAGCGAACCCGTCGTTGGGCGATTATGCGATTCGTATCAATCCAAACCGCAGTGGAGAAGAGACGGTGCTGCGTATTTTGCGAGAAAGCGTGAGTGCGATGACGTTTGAATGAGCATCTAATCTATAAATGCAAAAACCGGGAAGCTCCCGGTTTTTTGTATCTGCGCAATCGCTTCTATTACTGATCTGCAGCCGGGCCACAGCCACCAATAATTTTAGAAATTGAAATTGCTGGATGCAGGAAATAATCGTAGCTGCAGTTATTTTTTTTGTTTTCGATATGACCAGTACACGCGGTCAGTGTAGCCAGAACCCCAGCAACAATAGTGATCTTTGCAAATTTAAACATGTCAAAATCCTTGTTAGATATCTATTTCTAAATGGATGAAATCCATTTTTCGACGGTTAAGATATCAACTAACATAAACTTTAAGTAGTCCAGAAAAGGACATGTCTGTTTATATATAAAACATACGATTAGTGAATTGGATTCAAATAAAAAAGCCTAGTATTAATAAATAATACCAGGTTGCTGGGTTTAATTAATTAGCGGAATGTTTTTCTGAAATTCAACATAAAGCCTTTATCGCTGATGTTGTCCTCTTTCCACTGGTAAGCGTCCAGATTCAGGCTGGCATCTTTGGTGCTGTACTTCACGCCGACCGTCGCCAGACCGTTGACGCCGCCGCCTTTTTGGTCGTCGTCTACGCTAAAGGACTGGCCTGCGGCACCTTGCAACGACGCGGTACGCTGGCTTTTCGCATAGCTCAGGTTCGGTCCACCTTCCAGTGTGGCGCTGGCACTCCAGCCATTTTCACCGGTGTAGTCGAACTTCATTCCGACAATGGAATCTACGGCGGTTTCGCTGCCAGCGTTCATCGACAGGTTGAAGTCCCCCGCGCTGCGCTCTTTGTAGCCGCCTTCCAGCGTGTGACGGAATTTCACCCCGGCGTACGGCGTGACTTTCAGCGTATCATTCATCAGCGTGAAGGTTTTCGCCCCTTCGCTGCGGAACTCCATGTACTGCTGACGGCTGTCAGAGTCGGCAACTTTACTCACGTCGCCGTAAGCCACCGAACGGCTGCTGTCGAGGTTATGGACGTCATAACGCAGGCTATTATTCCAGGTCAGCCCCTCTTCAAACGCCATGCTGTGTTGCAAGCCGAAGAATTGACTGTAACCTCCGGTCAGGCCGTTGTCGCCCGCGGTCTGCGAACCGTCACCGTCCAGACGCGCTATACCGTACTCCAGCGTCAGATTCTGGCTGGCGGTCAGATCCAACGTCTGGCGCAATGCGAGCATGTCGTACTGGGTATCGTTGCCCAGCTCGGCGCGTGGATCTCCTTTTGCCACCACGTTGAACGCCAGACCATCTTTAATTTGCGGCGCGGCATCGGCCAGCATCGTAAAGCGGTTGCTTAATACCCGTGCTTCCCGGAATACCGTGGTGGCCTGGCTGCCGCTGACCTGCTTCAGTGCGCTGTTGAGTTCGGCGGTCGTGCCGACGTTGAGGCTGGTGTACAGCTCGTTGTTGGTGTAGCCCGCATCCAGGGCGTTTGCCACATCGGATACGCTGCTGTCGGTTGCCACATCGACGTAGGCATTTTTGGTCATGGTGACGTCAACGTTGCCGTCGGCGTCCTGGCTGCCCTGGGCGTTCCACACCACGGAAGTGGACTGGATTGCGCTGGCATCTGACAAGTTGTTGCCCTCGACCACGTTGTCAAAGCTGACGGTAGTATCGGCGGTGCCTGCGGTAAAGCCAGTATTGATACCGACGCCATTCATGCTGGCGTTGCTCACTTTCAACTGGCCTGCGCTGCCGTCGGCGCTGGTACCGACCACGTAGCCGGAGAGATCGTTCGTCCCTGACGATGCGGCGGTGCTGTCAGCGGTCACGGTTGTTGTGCCGTTGTTAACGGTGGGCTCTGTCGGGGCGGTAAAATCAACATAATGCACTTCCGTGCCGTCGCCGTTTTCGCCGCTGCCTTCGATGGTTTTACCTTGCTGCTTGATAAAGCCGGAGTTTGTCACGCTGTCGTCGATATAAACCGTGCCGTTGTTGACAATATGACCGTTGCTGCCCAACTGGCTAAAGGCGTAGGAGTTGCTGGCATAGATATTAATCGCACCATTGTTTTCGATGACGGCATCGGATTTGGCGTTGGATTCCAGCTGCATTGCTACCATGCCGGTATCACTGGTTCCTTCTGTTCCCAGATTAATTACGCCGTTGTTTACCATTTTTGCGCTGCCGGAAGCTGACATGGCGACGGTATTATTGCCGCTGGCGTTGATAACGCCATCATTAATTACCTTACCGCCATTTGCGCTGGCGGTTTTAACCTTACCGTTGAACGTTCCCGCGTTATAGAAGGTAAACGCACTGCTGGCGATATTCATCGTGCCATCAACTTCGCCCCAGTTGTTCAGCGTTCCTTTCCACATATCTTCCGGTACGCTGAGCACGCCACTGCTCAGATTATTGACGGTGGCACCCTGGGCTATGGCTGCATCATTTACCGTACCGCTGTTGTTAAATACGGTGGCAGCGTTGAAATTGATTTTGTTAATCGTACCTTCATTGCTCACTACGCCCGTGGTGTTTTCCAGCGTCAGTGCGCCAATATACCCCTGGTTATCCAGCGTCCCTTTCCACATCTCGACTTTGTTAACAGAGGCTGTGTTACCGTTAATGACCGTTGAGCCGCCACCTACGGTTAATGTGCCGGTAACTTCGCCACCGTTCGTGAATGTGCTCCCGCCTTCCGCATCAACAGAGCCTATTTTACCGCTGTTGGTAATCGTACCGCCCTGGGAGGAAACCGTACCGGAAATCTCTCCGTTATTAGTTAGCATTCCCTTATCAAGACTGATATCGCTATTAAGCGTACCGCTGGTATTATTCGAAAGATTGCCACTCTCAATAACAGAGATATTATCGGTGTTGACCGTGCCATCATTACCCACTTTACCGGAAACATATATGTTATTGGGTGACGTCATGTTTTCACCCTCGGCGGTGATAAGACCGTCAGCATAGTTCAACGAGACATTTGTATCGGTTGGGTTATATTCCGCGCTGTCCTGGCAATCATCGCCGATACAGACCGTACCGTAGTTAATTACCATGCTGCTGCTATCGGCAAAAAATGGTTTGCCATAATCAGCATAAATATTGATAACCCCGGTCGTGTCGTTCACCACCGTACCACCGTTTAATGCCGCCATGCCAACCAGTTGGTTTTCATCGGTTTTTGTTACGCCTTCGTCTGCGGTCAGCGTAATGATGCCCTGGTTAATCGCCGTCCCGCCATTGAGCGCCATCATGCCGAAGCCTGCGTTGTTGACGGTTATCGTGCCAGTATTGGTTGCCGTGGCGTCGCCGTTTCCTTTATCCGTTGAGCCTGCGACCATGCCGGAACTGGTCAGATAAAGGGATGACGGGTGCCAGTACGTACTGCCGAGGGTATTGCCTTCTTCATCCAGCGTCGGGACAAAGCCGTCCAGGTCGATATCACCTGCATTCAGCGCCGTTCCTTTACTGGCTGAGACACCATATACGCCAGCCCCCTGCAGGTGAATGGTTGCGCCTTTATCGTTAATGACGTTGCCGTATGCGGAGGCCAGCATTGCATAGAAGGTGTGGGTGTACCAGACTATGGGATATGAGGAAGTACCGTCGTCGCCTGCTGGCGTCTGATCGGTAATGACGGTGATATCACCGCCGGATTTGTTATGAACAACACTCTCTTTGCCACTGGCGGAAGCAATAGCGATATTATCATCGCCGCCGCTGCTGGTAGCATAGACCAGAATATTTCCGTTGTTGGTTATTTCAGCGCCATTATCAGCACGCATAACGGAATATACGCCGTTGCTGGTAATATCGCCTCGGTTATCAATAGATGTGCCTTCCCCATTAGCCATGAGCAGGGCATTGTCGGTGTAATAGTTCGAGTTTTTGTAACTGACATTAATATCAATAGCGGAATCTTCATCCAGAACCAGAGAACCGCCGTTGGCTACCTGCGCCAGTATGACACTACCACCTGCTATAGTGGTGGTATCCACAGTAGATTGACCGCTCAGCACAACTTCGCTGTTGCCATCAATCTCAATGCCCGTGATAGTTACAAAATCATAACCCGGGGTTCCGCTGTTGTGGGTGATGTCAATACCGCCAGTAATGTTAGCGCTGTTACCATCGCCCGTTACGTTCAGGCCAACAGCGTCCAGATACTGCCCATTGCCCGTGGCCAGGTCGTTAACGTCAATGTTAAGTTCGCCGTCAAGAGCAATAGTATTATTGTTGCCGCTGATGCTGACGCCGGTCAGTGGCGTATTACTGGTAATTTTTGAATCCGGCGCATAGTCGGCACTCATGTTGACGTCGCCTACGATATTCACCGTATTGCTGTTGCCGCTAATGCTCACGCCGGTTGCGCCGCGAAATATATCATCGCTGTCCTGGGCGGAGATAACGTTGATATTGCCGTCCAGAGAAACCAGTGAACCCTCACCACTTACCTGTGCGCCCGTACCGTTGAGGCTGGTATTGATATCGCCGTTGCTGTTAAATGTATTTTGTTTACCGGCAATAACGAAACCAACAGAACCTTCGCCACTCACCGTTGTTTGACCGCTGTTAACGAGTTTGCCACCCTCTCCGTTGATGGTGAGTCCCGTCGCGCCATTGATAACCAGCAGGTCGCCATTCTGCGTCAGCCTCGCGTTATTGCCTGTAATGGTGGAGATGGTTGAACCTGCGCCATCAACGGTCATATTACCTGTATTGATTATTCGGGCGTTGTCGCCATCAATATAGGTACCCGTTGCACCGTCAGCAATAACCTGATCCCCTTCATTGATAACGAGCGCATTATCACCGTCGATATACAGGCCCGTTGAGCCTTCGCCGCTGACGGTGGAAGTACCTGTGTTATCGACAATGGCGCCATCACCGATGATTTTTGCTCCGGTGGCGCCGTCCAAAATGTTCAGGTTACCGTCGTTGGCGACTTGTGCATTATTACCGTTAATAATCGAGCCAGTGGAGTCTTTGCCGCTAATGTCGGAGATACCTGTATTGCTAATCGACATATTGTCGCCATCGAAAACGATGCCGGTGCCGCCACCGCTGACGGTAACGTCGCCGGAAAAGGTGGAGGAGGTGCTATTACCGGAAATCAGCGCGCCTGTTGCCCCATCTACTGTCGTATGGCCTGAAATCGTATTGGTCGTGTTATCGCCGGTAATCACCAGACCCACAGCGCCGCCAGTAACGGTGGAATCGCCAGTCAGCGTGTTGTGGGTCTTATCGCCGGAAATAATTGCAGCGGTATTGTTTGCGCCACTGATCTCCAACCCGCGATCGGTGATATTGGTCGTGCCATCGCCAGCAATGACTTGTGTATTCTCATTGGCAAGGATTAAGTATCCCCGGCTGTCATACTTCCAGTACTGACCGTTTTCCTGCGTCCCTTCAATTACGGCGGCATTATCGCTGGTAACGTGCCAGCCGGTAATTTGCAGCGTTTTGCCATCCGGCGTGGTGAGTTGCCATTGATCATTTTGCTGGCTGTAACTGACCGTAGCTTCGCCGAGGCTGGTACCGTTATCCAGTTTGATGTTGTCAAAATGGAGCGTATCTGCACCTTTATCGAGGGTGACGCCGTTGCTGAAGGTAATGACTGAGGTGTCGGGAGGAGTTACATCACCGCCGCCATCGTCGGGAGGAGTTACATCACCGCCGTCATCGTCGGGAGGAGTTACATCACCGCCGTCATCGTCGGGAGGAGTTACATCACCGCCGTCATCGTCAGGAGGAGTTACATCACCGCCGTCATCGTCGGGAGGAGTCACGTCACCACCGTCGTCGTCGGGAGGGGTCACATTACCTCCACCATCGTCGGGAGGGGTCACATTACCTCCACCATCGTCGGGAGGAGTCACATTACCTCCACCATCGTCTGGAGGGGTAACGTCGCCGCCATCGGGTATTGCTGGCGTACTGCTATGATGAGCATCGTGGTCATTGCTGTCTACGCCAATTGCTACTCCTGCGGCAAGCGCCGCAATACCGCCAATGGCCCATCCCCAGTGGTTATCTTGTGTTTTATAATCGGCAAGGCAACGTTTGGAAAGTTTGTCGCGTTCTATTTTAGATAATACGGATACATCAGTAGGGCAATCGTTGTCATCGTCGCTGCTATCTGCGGCTATCGCCGGGAGATAGTAAGTTTGCAACGCAAGAGCAATACCCACGGCAATGAGTTTTTTCCTTTGCATAATCGACATCCTTAAATAAATACGTGCAGAATATGCCATTGAAGGCATAAAGTTATTTTTAGGTATTTTTTGATTTTGCCACTGAATGACCATACTTCGTCAAATTATTCAATGATCATGTATTATTTAGGATGTGAATCCTATTGGTGAGTTACAGGGATATAAATGATTTTTTTACGCGATTTTTATAAATCAGAATATAAATGTATTTTAATGGTGAATAAAATGAATATTTCTTAATGCAGATTTAAGAATAAATAATGATAAACAGGCGAGAAAAATAAATGCCCTGAATTGGACTGCACCTTACTCAGTTGGGTGTCCAACTTTTGGGGTGCAGCCCAATATCAGGGCATTTTTCAGCGTTCAATTAATAGTTCGAGAACCAGTTCAGCTTATCGCGAAGGCCTACCACACGACCGACGATAATCAGCGCCGGACTTTCAACCTGTTGCGCCAGTTCGCCGAGTTGGGTCAGCACGCCATTGACGACGCGTTGCTTCACGGAAGTCCCGTTTTCTACCAATGCGACGGGCATATCAGGCTGCATACCAAATTCGATCAGTTTTTCCTGAATGGTGGCCGCCTGATTCAGACCCATATAGAACACCAGCGTCTGTTTCTCTGCCGCCAGGTTTTCCCAGTCCAGCTCACCACCGGTTTTCAGGTGTCCGGTAACCAGACGTACGCTCTGGGCGTAATCACGATGGGTCAGTGGAATGCCGGAATAGGCGGAACAACCGGAGGCTGCGGTAATACCGGGTACTACAGAGAATGGAATACCGGCATGGCACAGGGTTTCCAGCTCTTCGCCACCGCGGCCAAAGATGAACGGGTCGCCACCTTTCAGTCGAACCACGCGTTTACCCTGTTGCGCTTCACGCAGCAGGATCTGGTTGATCTCTTCCTGCGGTACGCAGTGATAGCCCGCACGTTTACCGACGAACACCCGGTCTGCATCGCGGCGTACAAGGTTCATGATGTCGTCGGAAACCAGACGGTCATAGACCACGACATCCGCTTGCTGGATCTGCTGTAGCCCTTTCAGCGTCAGCAGGCCGGCATCGCCAGGACCAGCGCCAACCAGTACCACTTCACCACGGTGATCCAGTGGTTCGCTGAGCATGTGCTCGGTGGTTTCCTCGACGGCTTTCAGGTCATTGTTCGCCAGCGACTGCGCCAGGCGGTCATTCACGAACAATTTTTCCCAGAAGCGGCGACGCTCACCCATGCTGGCAAACTGCTGCTTCACGCGGGAGCGCAACTTGCCGGCATACTGTGCGACCTGGCCCAAATGCTGAGGCAGTACGGATTCAAGCCTTTCACGCAGCAGACGGGCAAGCACCGGCGATGTCCCGCCGGAGGAGACCGCCACCATCAGCGGCGAGCGGTCGATGATGGACGGCATGATAAAACTGGCTGCTTTTGGCGCATCGACCACGTTGCAGAAGATACGACGTGATTCTGCGGCGGTGCTGACGCTTTGGTTGACGGCATCGTCATCGGTGGCGGCAATAGCCAGCCAGCAGGTGTCGAGCAGGGACTCATCGAACGGCCCCTCAACCAGCGTCAGCATGCCTTCATCTGCCCATACGGTGAACTGCGGAATAAACGCCAGCGCATTAACTGTTAAACGAGCGCCCGCTTCCAGCAGTAACCGCGCTTTGCGTTCTGCGACATCACCACCGCCGACGATCAAGCAGTCGCGGTCACGTAGTTGACAAAATATAGGCAAATGATCCACGACATTACCCCTTAATTATTGGCAGCAGCCTCTGGCTGATTGATTTTTGCCGGAGCCGGACGCTCCGATTTTGGCGTAGCATACCAATAACCTAATCCCATGAATACGACACCGGACAAAGTATTACCGAGTGTCACCCACAGCAGGTTATGACCAATTCCTGACAGGGTATAGGCTTCGCTGTGATGGCCGAACCAGGAGAGGGCAAACAGCGTCATGTTGGCAACGGAGTGCTCGTAGCCGGAAGCGATAAACGCCAGCAGACACCACCAGATAGCGAGGAATTTTGCCGCGCCTTCGGTACGGATTGCCATCCAGATTGCCAGACAAACCAACCAGTTACACAGTGCCCCTTTAAAGAACAGCACCATCGCAGGCGCGGTGGTTTTCGCCAGAGCAACCGAATGGACGATGCTGGTATCGACCGGCAGCAGGCTACCGCCGCCCCAGCTGTAAAGCAGGGCGACAAATACGGAACCGACCAGGTTACCCAGCCAGGTTTTTGGCAGGATTGCCCACATCTGGCCGTGACTGATGGTGCCCGCTTTGACACCGAGCGTCAGGAACATGGTGTGTCCGGTGAACAGTTCAGAACCGGCGATAATGACCAGCGTTAAGGCGATACCAAAGGTTGCACCCATCACCAGAGGACGAACGGACGGGTCAAGCAGATTACCGAGGGTGAAAATAAGAATGATGCCGAGACCAACATAGGCTCCCGCCATTGCCGAACTAATCCAGAATCCGAGCGGGTTATTAGCCGACAGGCGTGCGATGCGCGCAGCGTTAGCCGCACACTTATTAATAGTGTCTGTGAACATGTGTTGATTATCCTTGAAGTACAAACAATAAAAAGAAATCGTAACCGTAGGCCGGATAAGGCATTTATGCCGCCATCCGGCAATGTGCTTGTGCAATTGCCTGATGGCGCTACGCTTATCAGGCCTACTAATAAAAGACCTACAAATACGTCAAAAAAGGGGAGGCGTTGCGCCTCCCAAAAATTTATTAACCGCGCAGTTGCACCGTGCCGTCTTTCACTCGCGCTTCGTAATGTTTCACGGAGAACTGTTCGTCTTCCATGCACAAACCGTCGCTTAAGCGAAAACGCTGTTTTTTCAGCGGGCTGGCAACCCACAATTCGCCCTGATGTTCAGCAATCAGCCCGCGAGAAAGCACGCTGGACTCAAAGAACGGGTCGATGTTGCTGATCGCAAACACCTGGTCGCTGTGATACGGGCGGAAAATCGCAACCTGCTCGTTACCTAACAGGGCGCAGACGCCTGTTGCAGGCAGAATGTCATCGATTTTGCAGATGTTTTTCCACTGGCTCATGCGTTTTCCTCCACCAGAGTCACCGGGATACGCTCATAAGGCGTGGCCGGACGATGTTGTTCACGTTCAGGCACAACCTGGACATTCGGATCGCGTTTTTCGCTGTTGATAAAGTGTTTGAAGCGAACCTGCGCAGATGGGGTGTTAACGGTTTCTGTCCATTCGCAGACCACCGCTTCACGCAGACGGGTCATCTCTTCTTCCAGGTGCTGGTTCAGACCCAGCTTGTCGTCGATGATGACAGATTTCAGATACTCGATACCGCCTTCCAGATTGTCTAACCACGGTGCGGTACGGGTCAGTTTGTCGGCGGTACGGATGTAGAACATCATGAAACGGTCAAGGTACTTGAGCAGAGTTTCGCGATCGATATCCGCCGCCAGCAGATCCGCATGACGAGGTTTCATCCCGCCGTTACCGCAAACGTACAGGTTCCAGCCTTTCTCTGTGGCGATGATACCCACGTCTTTGCCCTGAGCTTCCGCACATTCACGGGTACAGCCGGAGACGCCGAATTTCATTTTGTGCGGGGTACGGATGCCTTTGTAGCGATTTTCCAGCTCCACGCCGAAGCCAACGCTATCGCCGACGCCGTAACGGCACCAGGTGCTGCCTACGCAGGTTTTCGCCATACGCAGCGCTTTGGCATACGCGTGACCGGTTTCAAAACCGGCTTCAATCAGCTGACGCCAGATTTCCGGCAGGTCATCTTTCTGCGCGCCGAACAGACCGATACGCTGAGAACCGGTAATTTTGGTGTACAGGTTAAACTCACGCGCGATACGGCCCACAGCCACCAGGCCTTCAGGGGTAATTTCGCCACCCGCAGAGCGCGGGATCACGGAGTAAGTACCGTCTTTCTGGATGTTCGCCAGGAAGTTGTCGTTGGTGTCCTGCAACGGCGTGTGCTGTGGTTTGAGGATGTACTCATTCCAGCAGGAAGCCAGCAGGGAACCGACGGTCGGTTTACACACTTCGCAGCCGTAGCCTTTCCCGTGTTTTGCCAGCAGCTCTTCGAAGGTTTTGATGCCTTCTACGCGGATGAGATGGAACAGTTCCTGACGTGAGTACGGGAAGTGTTCGCACAGATTGTTGTTAACTTCGATACCCTGTTTCGCCAGTTCGGCGTTCAGGACCTGCGTTACCAGTGGGATACACCCACCGCAACCGGTACCCGCTTTGGTTTCCGCTTTCAGCGCCGCAACGGTATGACAGCCTTTGTTGATAGCGGCAATCAGCATGCCTTTGGTGACATCGAAGCAGGAGCAAATCTGCGCGCTATCCGGCAGTTTATCGACACCGATAGACGGCTTACCGCTGCCCGCATGTGCTGGCAGAATCAGTGAATCCGGGTTTTCCGGCAGTTCGATGGCGTTCAGCACCAGCTGCAGCAGGTTGCCGTAATCGCTGGTATCGCCCACCAGAACCGCGCCGAGCAGGGTTTTGTTATCTTCGCTAACGATGAGGCGTTTGTAGACTTCTTTGCTTTCGTCGAGATAGACGTAGCTACGTGCGCCCGGCGTGCGCGCATGCGCGTCGCCAATACCGCCGACGTCAACGCCGAGCAGCTTCAGCTTGGCGCTCAGGTCCGCGCCTTCAAAGGCGTTTTCGGTCTCGAGAATATGGTCAACGGCAACCTGCGCCATTTTGTAGCCCGGAGCGACCAGACCATACACGCGGTTGTTCCAGCTGGCGCATTCGCCGATAGCATAGATGTCCGGGTCAGAGGTCTGGCAGGTGTCGTTAATGACGATACCGCCGCGAGGGGCGACGTCCAGGCCGCACTGGGTGGCCAGTTTGTCGCGTGGACGAATACCGGTAGAGAAGACGATGAAATCGACTTCCAGTTCGCTACCGTCGGCAAAACGCATGGTTTTGCGCGCTTCGGTGCCTTCCTGAACGATCTCTTTGGTGTTTTTGCTGGTGTGCACACGCACGCCCATGCTTTCAATTTTGCGACGTAACTGCTCGCCACCCATATGATCCAGCTGTTCAGCCATTAGCATTGGGGCGAATTCAATCACGTGGGTTTCAACGCCGAGGCTTTTCAGCGCACCGGCGGCTTCTAGGCCCAGCAGACCACCGCCGACCACGGCACCGCGTTTGCTGCGGCGTGCGCAAGACTCAATGGCGTTGAGGTCTTCGATGGTGCGGTAAACGAAGCAGTCCTGGGTTTCCGAACCTTTAATCGGTGGGATCCACGGGTAAGAGCCCGTCGCCATGATCAGCTTATCGTAGTAAACCGTACGACCTGCGCTGGAGTGGATCACCTTCTCCTGGCGGTTAATGGTAATTGCGCGCTCGCCCACTAACACCTTAACGCCGTGCTTCTCGTAGAATCCTTCACGCACCAGAGAAAGCTCTTCAGCGGTGTGGTGGGAGAAGTAGGAAGACAGGTGTACGCGGTCGTACGCTTTGCGGGGTTCTTCACAGAAGACGGTAATATCAAAATTGGCAGCGTCGGATTTATCAAGAAGATCCTCAATAAAGCGATGGCCGACCATACCATTACCGATAATAGCGAGTCTGACTTTGCTCATTTTTGCCTCGATTTCTTTTCTATTACTGCCTACCTTAACGATTCAGCAACCGCGCTTATTGATGCAAATCAAATTCGCCCTTATATACTCCTTAAGAGGTATATAACTGATTTGTCAGCATTTTTATAAGTGACGGAATTATTTGGGTTTTCGTGTTTGTATAAATAGCGTACAAATTAAGGGGTTTTTGTAGGAATTGGCCTACATGACCAGTGAAAGAAGAGAGGAGGAGAAAATATGCCGGATGATGTGGATACCATCCGGCAGTGAGATTAATGCGCTGCTGGGGCGTTATGCTGGCGATGACGCGTGACGAATCCAAGAATAAAGCACATCACGAATACAACCGCATACAAGCCGTTAGCCGTTTGCAATGCCGCCTGCGGGCCGCTGTGTGCCACGATAGGGCCGGTGACGACGAAAGTGAGCATAGTGCCGATGGTGCCGCAGGTCAGAACGAAGTTAACCAGTTTGGGTGAGGCGACCTTCGTCTGCTGGGAGCCAAGGGTAATGATGGTGGTATAAATCGCGCTGGAGAAGAAGCCCAGCGTCATAATAAACCACGGCATATGCTCTGGCGTACCGGTGATAAACAGATACATCAGGACGGTAGCCAGACCCGCCAGTACGGTCAGGATGCGCTGCAAATCGAAGAAACGCAGAATAAAGCTAAATGCCCACATGCCAACCATGTAAGACATCCAGAAGTCGCTGACCAGTTTACCCGCATCGTTCAGGCTCATGCCCAGACTTTTGGCGTACTCCGGGACCCAGGAGATAAAACCCAACTGACCGAGGATGTAGCACAGTGCAGCGATCGCCAGAAACAGCACGCCAATCCCCCATTTTTCTTTTACTACCGGCGCGTCTGACTGCTGAGCGTGTTTACCCAGTGCCGGGAATTCACAACCGAAGGTCAGCAGGAAAATGGCGACGTATACGAGGCCGATGCAGGCATAGACCCAATACCATTCGATGCTGCGCGCTAACAAGAACGCGGCAACCATCGGGAAAATCATGCCGGCCATGCTGAAGAAAGAGTCAGTAAACAGCAGGCGGGAACCGCGCTGGCGACCTTCATACATTTGAGTTACCAGGAACGTACCAATCGACATGGTAATACCGCTCACCAGACCCAATACAAACATGGCGGCGGAGAACAAGGCCAGGCTATGGCTGAACATCAGTCCGGCAACGGCCAGTACCATCAGGATAAAGCCGAAGCGCAACTGGGTTTTCAGTGGCACGATTTCCATTAACCATGCATTCAGAAAGATAGAGATCAGAATGCCGGCATTCAGGAAGGTGAAGGTGTTACTCATGCTGGAAACGGGCAAATGGAAGTAATCTGCGATGTTTCCCATCACCATCCCGGTGACAATTACCAACGCACCTGTCAGGGCGTAGGAGAGAAAGCTAATCCATGTGAGCTTGATGCGATTGCTGTTAGTCATGACTGGCCTGTATAGAAGTGTAAGGCGCATTGACTGCGCCGTGAGCGGGCAGATTTTAGGCGTTTTAGTGACGCATTTAAATATTTATTGGTAATAACTTGGTGCGTTACATTTTTCTATGTGATCTTGATCACATTGATACTTGCAGCCATGAGGTTACATTTGTTTCAGGTACGTAAAATTAAGTAAAGGGATGGCCTTGTCCTTGAAGGCTCTTTAGAATCAATTCACTTGCTTCATTTCTGCTCTTGTTAAGGAATTCTCATGCTCAAATCGACTCTGGCGGCTGTTGCAGCTGTTCTCGCTCTTTCTGCTCTCTCTCCCGCAGCACTGGCAGCAAAAGGTGACCCGCATGTTCTGCTGACAACCTCTGCCGGTAACATTGAGCTGGAGCTGAACAGTCAGAAAGCCCCGGTTTCAGTGCAAAACTTTGTCGATTATGTCAACAGTGGTTTCTATAACAACACCACGTTCCACCGTGTGATCCCAGGCTTCATGGTGCAGGGCGGCGGTTTTACCGAGCAGATGCAGCAGAAGAAACCTAATCCGCCAATCAAGAATGAAGCCGATAACGGACTGCGTAACACTCGCGGCACGATTGCTATGGCGCGTACAGCGGATAAAGACAGCGCGACCAGCCAGTTCTTTATCAACATTGCAGATAACGCTTTCCTCGATCACGGCCAGCGCGACTTTGGCTACGCTGTTTTTGGTAAAGTTGTGAAAGGTATGGATGTCGCGGATAAGATCTCTCAGGTACAGACCCATGATGTCGGTCCATACCAGAATGTCCCGTCAAAACCGATTGTTATCCTTTCTGCTAAAGTCCTGCCGTAATCGTATCTTGCGCGGGTAGTTCTTGCCCGCGTTCACCCCTCTCTCTGCGTAACCCTAAATTGCTGCTTATACTTGTGGCAAGTGTCGGCTCATTCAGGGAGGTCACGTGAAAAAACTCACCGATAAACAAAAGTCCAGGCTGTGGGAACAACGGCGAAACGCCAATTTCCAGGCCAGCCGACGGCTGGAAGGCGTAGATATTCCGCGGGTTACTCTGAGTGCTGAAGACGCTCTGGCGCGTCTTGAAGAGCTGAGGAGGCACTATGAGCGATAAATTCGGTGATGGTCGCGACCCGTATTTATATCCGGGCCTGAATGTCATGCGTAACCGTCTGGGGATTCATCAGGCGCAGCGTTTAGCGCAGGCGGCTTATGAACTGACAGCGCTGCGTGCGGCGACTATCGAATTGGGGCCGCTTAAACGGGGCTTACCGCACCTGTGCGCCATTCATCGCCAGCTGTATCGGGATATTTTTGACTGGGCGGGACTCCTGCGCGAAGTCGATATTTACCAGGGCGATACTCGCTTTTGCCATTTCGCCTATATCGAGAAAGAGGGCAATGCGCTGATGCAGGACCTGGAAGATGAGTCCTGGCTGGTGGGATTGCCGGAAGACAAGTTTGTCGATCGTCTTGCGCACTATTATTGCGAAATCAATGTGCTGCATCCGTTTCGCATTGGCAGTGGCCTGGCGCAGCGTATTTTCTTCGAACAGTTAGCGATTCATGCCGGGTATATGCTGAGCTGGGATGGCATTCCGGTTGAAGAGTGGAATCAGGCTAATCAGAGCGGGGCGATGGGTGACCTGTCTGCATTGCGGGCGATATTTCGTAAAGTGGTAAGCGAAGCCCCGGAAACTGAGTAGAATAGCGCGGTTCTTATGTACCGGAGCCGCCATGATCCTGCTTATTGATAACTATGATTCTTTTACCTGGAACCTGTACCAATACTTCTGCGAACTGGGCGCTGATGTCCTTGTCCGGCGCAACGACGATCTGACGCTGGCGCAAATCGATGCGCTGAACCCGCAAAAAATCGTGATTTCCCCTGGGCCAGGCACGCCGGATGACGCCGGTATCTCACTGGACGTTATTCGTCATTTCGCCGGTAAGCTTCCCTTGTTGGGTGTTTGTCTTGGTCACCAGGCGATGGCGCAGGCCTTTGGCGCGAACGTAGTTCGGGCGGCTAAAGTGATGCACGGTAAAACCTCGCCGATTACCCATACCGGGCAGGGTGTTTTTCAGGGACTCGCTAACCCATTAACGGTAACGCGCTACCACTCTCTGGTGGTTGCTCCTGAGACGCTTCCCGAGTGCTTTGAAGTGACAGCATGGAGTGAAACGCTGGAGATAATGGGCATTCGTCACCGCGAGTGGGATATGGAAGGGGTACAGTTTCACCCGGAGAGTATTCTCAGCGAACAGGGGCATCAGCTGCTGGCTAATTTCCTCAATCGCTGATTTGTAGTTGCCATTCAGTGATTTTTTATTCATATTTTGTGATTATAATTTCACTGGCGTTTCTGCTTAACAGGGTGGTAATGACATGGCAACTGAACAAACTGCAATTACGCGCGCGACATTCGATGAAGTGATTCTGCCGATTTATGCACCGGCTGAGTTTATCCCGGTAAAAGGAAAAGGGAGTCGAGTGTGGGATCAACAGGGCAAAGAGTATGTTGATTTCGCGGGCGGCATTGCAGTGACCGCGCTAGGACATTGCCACCCGGCACTGGTTGAGGCGTTAAAAACTCAGGGCGAAACCCTGTGGCATACCAGCAACGTTTTCACCAACGAACCGGCGTTGCGCTTAGGCCGTAAAATCATTGATGCGACCTTTGCCGAGCGCGTGCTGTTCATGAACTCCGGTACTGAAGCCAACGAAACCGCCTTTAAGCTGGCGCGCCACTATGCCTGCGTGCGTCATAGCCCGTTCAAAACCAAAATCATTGCCTTCCATAATGCGTTTCACGGCCGTTCGCTGTTTACCGTATCCGTTGGTGGGCAGCCGAAATACTCCGACGGCTTTGGACCAAAACCGGCGGATATCATCCATGTCCCGTTTAACGATCTGCATGCGGTCAAAGCGGTGATGGACGATCACACCTGCGGGGTGGTGGTTGAGCCTATTCAGGGTGAGGGCGGCGTCACTGCGGCAACGCCGGAATTCCTGCAAGGTTTACGTGAACTCTGCGACCAGCACCAGGCACTGTTGGTATTTGATGAAGTGCAGAGCGGGATGGGGCGTACCGGCGATTTGTTTGCCTATATGCACTACGGCGTGACGCCGGATATCCTCACCAGCGCGAAGGCGCTCGGTGGCGGCTTCCCGGTGAGCGCGGTGTTGACTACTCAAGAGATTGCCTCCGCGTTCCACGTGGGTTCGCACGGCTCCACTTACGGCGGTAACCCGCTGGCCTGTGCGGTAGCGGGGGCAGCGTTTGATATCATCAACACGCCGGAAGTGCTGGGAGGCATTCAGGCCAGGCGTCAGGCGTTTGTCCAGCATTTGCACAAGATTGATCAACAGTTCGACATTTTCAGCGATATTCGCGGGATGGGGCTGCTGATTGGCGCCGAGTTGAAGCCGCAGTTTAAAGGCCGGGCGCGCGATTTCCTCTATGCCGCCGCGCACGAAGGGGTGATGGTGCTGAACGCCGGGCCGGACGTGATGCGTTTCGCGCCGTCGCTGGTGGTGGAGCAGGAGGATATCGATGAAGGGATGCAGCGCTTCGCGCAGGCGGTAGCGAAAGTGGTGGGCTGATTGCCGGATGGCGTACAGGGTAAGCTGTGATTCGTAGGCCGGATAAGCGTAGCGCATCCGGCAGTCGAGCTTAACCCTTCATATCCCGCAGTCGGCGGCTCAGCCAGATCCCGTGGTGCGGTCGCTGACGCCATGCTACCGACGAAATGGTATGCATGGTGTTCAGGTGCCCAAGAACCCGCTGCAGATGCTGCTCAAGGGTGCTTAACGGACCATGGGACAGCATCTCTGGCGCTTCGAGAATATTCACATCTCCCGAGCTTCCCGGCCCATCATATTCCAGCCGTTGCTGACAGCGCTGGAGCGCAATTTCACAGGACTCCAGATACCGCTGCGCCAAATCCGGCGTCAGCATCGTATGTTCCCTTGCCAGCGTGGTCATCGCGTTGATGTGTTCGACGATGAACTGGCTGTGCGTGACCCACAGTTTCATGTCTGCAAGGTAGTGCGAGTTAAATCCTGGCTCCTGCATTGCCTGGTTCAGCGAGTTGAACAGCGTGTTTTGCGTCTGGTTGACGCGCATGCGCTGATACGCCAGCGGCGTGGCCTGTGGATCGTTGCTGAGGATCAGACGAATGGCCTCCTGGTCGGCTTCTAACGCATCGTGGGCGTTCTTTCGCAGCAGACCGCTCTGCCACTGTGGCCACAGCCAGAGCGTGCCGCCAAAGGCGATTAAGCAGCCAATGACCGTATCGACAAACCGCGGCACGATAAACTCTTCCCCGTTCAGCGTCAGCAGTTGCAGGGTGTATACCGCCGTTACCGTAAAACCGACGGTAGCCCAGCCGTAGTTTTTACGGATGATCAGATAACTCACCAGGGTTATCAGCAGCATGGCCGCCAGCGTGAAACCTTCGGGAATATGAAAGTGCAACGTGACGCCAGCAATGACCAGTCCAACGAGCGTACCTACGGAACGGTGTAAGATGCGCACCCGGGTCGCCCCGTAGCCATTTTGCGTAACAAACAGGATCGTCATCAAAATCCAGTAAGGCTTTGGCAGGTGTAAGGCACTGCCCATCAGGCTTGCGATACTCAACATAACGCTGATGCGTCCGGCATTGCGCAGCGCCGGGGATTTCAACGACAGGTAGTTTTTCAGGGCAGGGATCAGCGGCAACCGACGCTGCTTGTCAGCCATTAAATCACGGGCATACAGCGGACGCTGGGTCCGTAGCACGCGGGCAATACGGCTGAAGTGCCAGTAGCAAAATTGCCCCACCGGATTGTCCGGATGCTGCCTGGCTATTTTCTCCAGCGTGCCAATCTGCTTTTCCATCGAGAAACGGGTCGGCAAGCGGTGATACAAAATATCATCGGCCAGTACCCGAAGGCGTTCGGCGACGGTTCGCGCGTTCCAGCGAATTACCTGCTCCGCGTGGCTACGCTCAACCAGTTTTTGCACTTCTTCTGGCTGGTGGAGGCTAACGGAAATATGCTCCTGTAAATCCAGCGCCTCCTGAAAGGCACGCAGCAGGCGTTTGTATTCGTTGTTGTGATGTGCCGACAGCATATGCATTTGCTGATAGCACTGGGTAATCAGATCCACTGCCTTTTGTTGGCGAACCAGTAGGGGAGGCAGCGCTTTTTCTGGGTCGGCATGCTGGGTCAGCATGCTGTACTTGGCTTCACAGTAATCGGCTAATTCACGGTACAGCAAGCTGAGCGATTCGCGGAGCGGTTGCTCGCGCCACATCCAGAACCAGTTGAACAGGCCGTACCATAACGTGCCCAGCGCGTAGATCAGCAGCGGCTCCCAGACGGGCATATTCCCGGCCAGGCTGAGCGTGAAAATCGCCGCGATAAGCGAGGCTGGCAGTAATCGCGCATGCAAAGGGCTTAGCTCGGCGGTTACGCCAAGAATCAGCGTCAGGCCGGTGAGGATCAATGGTAACGGTATAGTTTGCGCAAGCAGTAACTGCATGATCAAACTGCACCCGGCAAACAGCGATGCACCAATGACTAAGCGTTTGAAAAAGCGCTTGTGCGGAGTATCAAGACCGGCAATGTTGCAGCAGGCAGGGACGAGGGAAAAGAGAAGCCCCAAATGAAGCTGACCGATGATCAGACCAACAGCCACAGGTAAACATAGCACCAGCGTTTGTCGTAGTGCGTAGTTGATCTCTGGGTGGTATATCAGTCTTCGCCACATCGGAGTAAACAAAAGTGGCGCATTACTGGGTAACGCGCCACTTCGATGGGGTTAACGCGTGCCGTAGACGACGATGGTCTTACCGTGTGCGGAGATCAGGTTCTGATCTTCCAGCATCTTCAGAATACGACCGACGGTCTCACGGGAGCAGCCAACGATCTGGCCGATTTCCTGACGGGTAATTTTAATCTGCATGCCGTCCGGGTGGGTCATCGCATCAGGCTGTTTCGCCAGATTCAGCAGAGTCTGCGCGATACGACCGGTTACGTCGAGGAAGGCAAGGTTGCCCACTTTTTCAGACGTGACCTGCAGACGACGAGCCATCTGAGAAGACAGGCGCATCAGAATATCCGGGTTGACCTGGATTAATTGGCGAAATTTTTTGTAGGAAATTTCAGCGACTTCACATGCGGTTTTGGCACGTACCCAGGCGCTACGTTCCTGACCTTCTTCGAAGAGGCCTAATTCACCAATAAAATCGCCCTGATTCAGATAAGAAAGGATCATTTCTTTCCCTTCTTCATCTTTGATCAGCACTGCCACGGAGCCTTTAACGATGTAATACAACGTTTCCGCTTTTTCACCCTGGTGAATCAGCGTGCTCTTCGATGGGTACTTATGAATATGGCAATGAGACAAGAACCATTCGAGAGTCGGGTCTGTTTGCGGTTTGCCAAGCACCATGCGCGGTTATCCTCTGTTATAAGCTGTCTCCAGAGCCAGAAAACGACGCTGCCTCTGGGTTTGCAAAAATATGCTTCCCGCTACCTGGGAAAGGGGCTGTCAAAAATATACTGCAGCCTGTAATGTGATGTCCTCTGCATACATGCAGTACGTCAATGTATTACTGTAGCATCCCGTCTGTTTTAGCATAGCTTTCGCCGTGTGTCTCCTGGTGTCTCGCTTCAGCATGACGCAGGTCGCCTTCCGTTGCGAGAATTGTTATGTGCGCGTAATCTGTCAGGAAAATTGAAACATTGGAGTTACGAAATATGCAAGCGCGTGTAAAGTGGGTTGAGGGGTTAACCTTCCTCGGTGAGTCCGCCTCTGGTCACCAAATTTTGATGGACGGTAACTCCGGTGATAAAGCGCCGAGCCCGATGGAAATGGTATTAATGGCTGCTGGCGGTTGTAGCGCGATTGATGTGGTATCGATCCTGCAAAAGGGTCGTCAGGATGTGACCAACTGCGAAGTGAAACTGACTTCAGAGCGTCGTGATGAAGCGCCGCGCCTGTTTACCCACATCAACCTGCATTTCATCGTAACGGGTATCGATCTGAAAGATGCGTCTGTCTCCCGCGCCGTCGATCTTTCAGCGGAAAAATACTGCTCCGTAGCGTTGATGCTGGAAAAGGCAGTGAATATTACCCATTCCTATGAAGTGGTTGCTGCTGCGTGATGCCATGCCTGATGGCGTTTCACTTATCAGGCCTACAGGATATAAACGCGTAGGCCGGATAAGGCATCAGCCGCCATCCGGCAAAAGACCAAATCACTCGATCTTCTTACCTTCCATCAGTCGCTGTACCAGCGGCAGCATAATCAATTCCATCGCCAGACCCATCTTGCCGCCAGGTACGACTAACGTATTGATATGGGAAATGAATGAGCCCTGCAGCATGGCCAGTAACCACGGGAAGTCGATCCCTTCCAGGTTACGAAAATGAATCACGACAAAGCTTTCATCCAGTGACGGAATACTCTTAGCGGCAAAGGGATTAGAGGTATCGACGGTCGGTACGCGCTGGAAGTTAATATGCGTCCGGGAAAACTGCGGCGTGATGTAATTGATGTAATCGTCCATTGAGCGCACCACCGAGTCCATCACCGCTTCACGCGAATGGCCACGCTCGCTGGTATCGCGAGTCAGCTTCTGGATCCATTCCAGGTTTACAATAGGTACCACGCCAACCAGCAGATCGACATGCCGGGCCACGTTTTGCTGCGGGGTGACGACACCACCGTGCAGCCCTTCGTAGAACAGTACATCCGTCGGTTCAGGCAGCGGCTGCCAGGGCGTGAATGTCCCCGGAACCTGGTTCCATGGTACGGCCTCATCGTAAGTGTGCAGATATTTTCGCGACTGGCCTTTGCCCGTCTGACCGTATTCGATGAAGGTTTGTTCCAGCAAGCCGAAGTCATTAGCTTCGGGGCCAAAATAGCTGATATGCCGCCCGGCATCGCGTGCTTTGCGAATCGCCATATCCATTTCCGGACGGGTATAGCGATGAAAACTGTCACCTTCCACCTCGGCGGCGCGCAGATTTAACTGCGCGAAAATTTTACGAAACGCGAGGCTGGTGGTAGTGGTCCCCGCGCCGCTGGATCCTGTTACCGCAATCACCGGATGTTTGGCAGACATAACAACTCCATGAAATGGTTGTAATTATAGTAAAGTCGGCCGGCGGCTACGGATTACTCGTGAATCTGCTTCCTCGGCATAATGTTGACCGTTTCATGCAGTTCAGACCACACCAGCACGGCTTCACCTGATTGTAGTTGGCGTTTGACGTCGGCGACTTTTTGTTCGAGCGAGCGTTCATGTTCACCATAATCGGTGCCTTCGCGCAAGACAAAGCTTTCAATCAAATTGTCCAGCGCGTCCGGGGAGATATCTTGCCATGGGATAATCATGATGATGCCTCCAGATACGTTGTCAGCCAGTCCGGGATTCTTGATTCCAGCCACATCTCAGGACGGCGCACCGTGCCACCTATAAATCCAACGTGGCCGCCGTGTTCAGTAAGCTGGTACTCCACCTGTGAGGGCAGATTTTCCGGTTTCGGGATCACATGATGATCCATAAACGGATCGTCTTTCGCATGGATAATCAGCGTTGGTTTGGCGATCCGATTGAGCAACGGCATGGCGCTGCACTGGCGGTAATAGTCTATAGCATCGGCGAAACCGTGGATTTTGGCGGTGATTAGATCGTCAAAATCGCGAATGCGGCGTAAAGATTTCAACTGGGCCAGACTCACCGGCAGCGAACCTGGATAAGCTTCAAGCTTACGTGAGGCATTGGCTTTCAACAGATTGAGCAGGTAGCGCTGGTAGACCCGGGAGAAGCCCTTGTCCATATGGTAGCTACAGGCTTCGAGCACGAAAGGTGCAGAAACGATAACCGCCGCATCTATCGGAATATCGTTGCCTTCTTTTGCCAGCAGGCAAGCCAGCATGTTTCCACCGAGTGAATAACCTACCGCCGCGGTCGGTACGCGACCGAACTCACGCTCCAGCCAGTGTAAAAACCAGGTGCCATCTTCTGTTTCGCCCGAGTGATAAATGCGGTTCAGACGATTGGGTTCGCCGCTGCAGCCGCGAAAATGCATTACCACGCCCAGCCAGCCGCGCTTTTGTGCTGCTTCAATCAGGCCATGTGCGTAGGGGCTGTTTAGACTGCCTTCCAGACCGTGAAAAACCACCAGGCGCGGTTTGTGTTTCGCCTGTTGCGGATCTTCGCTCCACGCCAGATCGACGAAATCACCGTCGGGCAATTCCAGACGCTGCCAGTGGGCGTCGAACTTCACCTTGCGGCGAATTAAACGCGGCAGCATCGTCTGCAGATGGCGGTTACTGATACCGCGCATCGGGCGGAATTCTCGCGAATCGTCGGTAGGTGGGGTCATTTCTGTGGACGTGATTTCAACCATAACACCGGAGCAATTAATAATCGGAAAGAGTAACTATACCGCGCACAGCGCGTGCGGGTTAGCCAATATGTGATTTTGTCGCTAGTCAGTCAGCAGGTTACGCGAGATTGGGTCACAACTACGTCAACGAAACGTAGGCCTGATAAGACGCGCGAGCGTCCTCATCAGGCATTTTCGGCTCTGGCGCCGGATGGCAGCTTCGCCTTCTCCGGCAATCATGACTACTCGGCGAGCATTTGCTCAAGCTGCTCCTGAGCCTCCAGCCAGGCCATTTCACACTCTTCCAGCCCGGATTTCGCACTGGCCTGCTGCTGCAAACAGGCGGTAAGTTCGGCTTTGCGACTTTGGTCGTACAGTTCGCTGTCGCCGAGTTTTTCTTCCGCCTGCGCCAGCTGTGCGTGCAGTTTCTCCATCTCTTTTTCCAGACGGGTAATCTCTTTACGCAGCGGCTGCGTCAGGGAGCGCAGTTCCGCTTCGCGGCGCTTCTGGTCTTTACGCGCCTGGGCGCTGTTAACGCTCTCTTTCGCCGGTTCGTCGCCCTGGTTTTCCTGTTTCTGGACATCGCTCAGCCACTGCTGATAATCCTCCAGATCGCCATCAAACGGCTCGACTTTCTTGTCGTGTACCAGATAGAGGTCGTCGGTGGTGGAGCGGATCAGGTGACGGTCGTGCGAGACGACAACCAGCGCGCCTTCAAAATCGATCAGCGCTTCGGTCAGCGCCTGGCGCATATCCAGGTCCAGGTGGTTGGTCGGTTCATCGAGCAGCAGTAGGTTAGGGCGCTGCCAGACGATCAACGCCAGCACCAGACGCGCTTTTTCGCCACCGGAGAAGCGGCGTGTCTCTTCGCTGACTTTATCGCCCTGGAAGCCGAATCCACCCAGGTAGTCACGCAGTTTCTGTTCCAACTCCTGCGGTGCCATGCGTGCCAGATGCTGAATGGGTGATTCATCGGCGCGTAAAAACTCCAGCTGGTGCTGCGCGAAGTACCCCAGCTTGATGCCTTTCGCCAGGCCAATCTCGCCGCTGATAGGGGCCAGTTCGCCGGCCAGCAGCTTAATCAGCGTCGATTTACCCGCGCCGTTGCGACCGAGCAGGCCGATGCGGGAACCCGGCACCAGATTCAGTTTGATCGAATCGAGAATGACGCGATCGCCGTAGCCAGCGCTGACCTTTTCCATCTTCAGCAGCGGGTTTGGCAGGCTTTCCGGCTCACGGAAGCTGAAGTGGAACGGGTTGTCCACGTGCGCTGGGGCAATCAGCTCCATGCGTTCCAGCATTTTGATACGGCTCTGTGCCTGCTTCGCTTTCGTTGCTTTAGCGCGGAAACGATCGATATAGCTTTGCAGATGCGCCACGCGCTCCTGCTGGCTTTCGTACATTGCCTGTTGCTGTGCGAGGCGCGTCGCACGCTGGATTTCAAACGCGCTGTAGTTGCCGGTGTACTCGAACATGGTTTGCTGTTCGATATGAATAATTTTATCTACAACCGGATCGAGGAAGTCGCGATCGTGGGAGATCAAAATCAGCGTACCCTGATAGCTTTTCAGCCATCTTTCCAGCCAGATCACCGCGTCGAGATCGAGGTGGTTGGTGGGTTCATCGAGCAGCAGTAGGTCTGAACGGCAAATCAGCGCCTGGGCCAGGTTGAGACGCATACGCCAGCCACCGGAGAAGTCGCTGACCGGGCGCTCAAGCTGTTCGTTGGTGAAGCCGAGGCCATGCAGCAGGCTGGCGGCGCGTGAGCGCACAGTCCAGGCGTCGATGGCATCCAGCTTGCCATGGACAGTGGCAATGGCATGTCCATCGTTACGTTCGTTAGCGTCGTTCAACTGCGCTTCCAGTTGACGATACTCGCGGTCGCCGTCAATCACATACTCCAGCGCGGGCTGCGGCAATGCTGGCGTTTCCTGATTCACCCACGCAAGCTGCCAGTTTCCCGGATAGGTAAATCCTCCAGCGTCGGCGCTGAGTTCATTCTTCAGCAATGCCAGCAGGGTAGATTTACCGCAGCCATTTTTACCCACCAGGCCAACCTTCTGCCCTGGATTAATGGTGGCCGTGGCATTGTCCAGCAAGACGCGCACGCCGCGACGAATTTGTAACGATGAGAAAACAATCATAAGGCGCCGTATGTTCAGACTATGTTAATTTATCATTATGATAATGTAATGTGCGGGCCGTTTGCCGCACCGAGGCGCAATGGTAGCCCAAAACGTCGAAAATAGACAAAAGACAAAACCGGGAGGGGGATGATGTTCCAGCCAGCGAAAGTCTTGCTGCTGTATGCCCATCCGGAATCTCAGGACTCGGTCGCGAACCGTGTTCTGCTTAAACCGGCCATGCAGCTCAGCAATGTTACCGTGCACGACCTTTACGCGCACTATCCTGATTTTTTTATCGATATTCCGCATGAACAGGCGCTGCTGCGTGAGCATGATGTGATTGTTTTTCAGCACCCACTCTATACCTATAGCTGTCCGGCGCTGTTAAAGGAATGGCTTGACCGCGTACTGAGCCGCGGATTTGCCAGCGGTCCCGGAGGGAATCAACTGGCGGGAAAGTACTGGCGTAGCGTTATCACTACCGGAGAACCGGAAAGTGCCTACCGCTATGACGCACTAAACCGTTATCCAATGAGCGATGTGCTGCGTCCTTTCGAGCTAACGGCCGGTATGTGCCGCATGCACTGGATGAGCCCAATTATCGTTTACTGGGCCAGACGGCAAACGAAGCAGGAGCTGGACAGCCATGCGAAAGCGTATGGTGACTGGCTGGCGAATCCGATCCCTGTGGGAGGCCGCTAATGGAAGGTTCTGATTTATTGACAGCGGGAGTGTTGTTCCTCTTCGCGGCGGTGGCTGCAGTTCCCCTGGCCTCAAAGCTGGGTATCGGTCCTGTGCTGGGTTACTTGCTGGCGGGTATTGCTATCGGCCCGTGGGGGTTAGGATTCATCAGCGATGTGGATGAAATTCTGCACTTCTCCGAGCTGGGCGTAGTCTTTCTGATGTTCATCATTGGGCTGGAACTTAATCCCGCCAAACTGTGGCAACTGCGGCGTTCAATTTTTGGCGTCGGTGCCGCGCAGGTGATGCTGAGCGCGGTGGTACTGGCCGGATTATTGATGCTCACTGCGTTCTCTTGGCAGGCGGCAGTGGTTGGCGGCATTGGTCTGGCGATGTCATCGACCGCTATGGCGCTACAGTTGATGCGCGAAAAAGGCATGAACCGCAGTGAATCCGGACAACTGGGTTTTTCGGTACTGCTGTTTCAGGATCTGGCGGTGATCCCCGCGCTGGCACTGGTTCCGCTGCTGGCGGGTTCTGCTGACGAACATTTTGACTGGATCAAAGTGGGAATGAAGGTGCTGGCCTTTGCCGGCATGCTGATTGGCGGTCGCTATTTGCTGCGTCCGGTTTTCCGCTTTATTGCGGATTCTGGCGTGCGGGAAGTGTTCACCGCTGCCACGCTGCTGTTGGTGCTGGGTTCTGCTCTATTTATGGATGCGCTGGGGCTGTCAATGGCGCTGGGAACGTTTATCGCGGGCGTGCTGCTGGCGGAAAGCGAATACCGACATGAGCTGGAAACGGCAATCGATCCGTTTAAAGGCCTGTTGCTCGGGCTGTTTTTTATCTCCGTTGGCATGTCGCTCAACCTCGGCGTGCTCTACACCCATATTCTGTGGGTGGCAGCGAGCGTGATAGTGCTGGTGGTCGTAAAAATGCTGGTGCTGTATGTGCTGGCGCGTCTTAACGGCATGAGAAGCTCTGAACGGATGCAATTTGCCGGGGTTTTAAGTCAGGGTGGTGAATTCGCTTTCGTGCTGTTTTCAACGGCATCCTCGCAACGGCTGTTTCAGGGCGACCAAATGGCGTTGCTGCTGGTGACCGTCACGCTGTCGATGATGACCACACCGCTGGTGATGAAGCTGATTGATAAATGGCTCTCCCGCCAGTTTAACGGCACGGATGAGGAAGATGAAAAACCCTGGGTGGAAGATGATAAACCGCAGGTGATTGTGGTGGGGTTTGGGCGTTTTGGTCAGGTTATTGGTCGCCTTTTGATGGCCAATAAAATGCGCATTACCGTTCTGGAGCGGGATATCAGCGCGGTGAATCTGATGCGTAAATATGGCTATAAGGTTTATTACGGTGATGCCACGCAGGTGGAACTGTTGCGCTCCGCAGGGGCAGAGGCGGCGCAATCTATTGTTATTACGTGTAATGAGCCTGAAGACACCATGAAACTGGTGGAACTGTGCCAACAGTATTTTCCGCATTTGCATATTCTTGCGCGAGCGCGCGGACGTGTAGAGGCACATGAGTTATTACAGGCTGGTGTGACGCAGTTTTCCCGCGAAACGTTCTCCAGTGCGCTGGAGTTGGGGCGTAAAACGCTGGTTACACTGGGAATGCATCCGCACCAGGCTCAGCGCGCTCAGCTGCATTTTCGGCGGCTGGATATGCGCATGCTGCGGGAACTGATCCCCATGCATACAGATACGGTACAAATCTCTCGAGCCAGGGAAGCCCGACGCGAGCTGGAGGAAATTTTCCAACGAGAGATGCAGCAAGAGCGACGTCAGTTGGATGGCTGGGATGAATTTGAGTAGAGGATAACCATGGCAATTCGTAAACGTTTTATCGCAGGTGCAAAATGTCCGTCCTGCCAGTCGCAGGATACGCTGGCGATGTGGCGCGAAAATAATATCGATATTGTTGAGTGTGTTAAGTGCGGTCATCAGATGCGGGAAGCGGATAAAGAGGCGCGCGAGCACGTTCGCAAAGAAGAGCAAGTGATCGGGATTTTTCATCCGGACTAGCGATATGGCGCAGCTTTTTTTAAGCTAGAGGGTACACGGGTGCAGAATTCCGCTACAATCTGCGCCACTATTCTTTCCATGCTCAGGAGATATCATGAAAGTAGCAAAGGACCTGGTGGTCAGCCTGGCCTATCAGGTACGTACAGAAGACGGTGTGTTGGTTGATGAGTCTCCGGTGAGTGCACCGCTGGACTACCTGCATGGTCACGGTTCCCTGATTTCTGGCCTGGAAACAGCGCTGGACGGTCATGAAGTTGGCGACAAATTCGATGTTGCTGTTGGCGCAAACGACGCATACGGTCAGTACGACGAAAACCTGGTGCAGCGCGTTCCTAAAGACGTCTTCATGGGCGTTGACGAACTGCAGGTTGGCATGCGTTTCCTGGCTGAAACTGACCAGGGTCCAGTACCGGTAGAAATTACCGAAGTGGAAGACGACCACGTTGTGGTTGATGGTAACCACATGCTGGCTGGCCAGAATCTGAAATTCAACGTAGAAGTTGTTGCTATCCGCGAAGCGACCGAAGAAGAACTGGCTCACGGCCACGTTCACGGTGCGCACGGTCACGACCACGATCATGACCACGGTCATGACGGTTGCTGCGGTGGTCACGGCCACGGTCACGACCATGGTCACGAGCACGGCGGCGAAGGCTGCTGCGGCGGTGGCGGTAAAGGTAACGGCGGCGGCTGCGGTTGCCACTGATCGGTATGATTGCCTGATGGCGCTACGCTTATCAGGCCTACCGTAGGCCGGATAAGACGTTTCCGTCGTCATCCGGCACAAAAAAGCGGGGATATCCCCGCTTTTTTTACGTCTCAATAATGTGGCGGCGGGGTCTCTTCAGACTGCGACGCAATGTGGGACGGCTGCGTTGCTTTGAGCTTTTCTGTCAGCAGACGCAGATGGTCGCGCAGTTTGGCCATTTCCAGTTCATGCGCGGTCACCGTCACGTTGAGCTCTTCAATGGTGATCTCCTGAAATGCCAGGCGACTTTCCAGTTCAGCCAGGCGAGTTTCCATTGTTGTATCCTGCATGATTCACCTCTTTCTTTTTTCTCCGGCAGATCGCGGACTGCGGCGAATTCTACTTAACTTTGCCTGTTTGCACAGCACTCAATCTTCGGTAACGAAACTAATTTAAACAAAAAGAGTCTGAAAAGTGGTGATAATAGGGCGTGCCTGTATGTTGATTTGTTCTGCAACGCTTTATAGTACATTTTTATGTTAGCTAACCCTGGGGTGAGATGCCCCGGCCCTGGAGATATGGATGAAATCACTGTTTAAAGTAACGCTGCTGGCGACCACAATGGCTGTTGCTCTGCATGCCCCGATCACCTTCGCTGCTGATGCTGCGAAACCAGCCGCTACTGCTGACAGCAAAGCAGCATTCAAGAATGACGACCAAAAAGCCGCTTACGCGCTGGGCGCGTCCCTGGGTCGTTATATGGAAAACTCTCTGAAAGAGCAGGAAAAACTGGGCATCAAACTGGATAAAGATCAGCTGATCGCTGGTGTTCAGGATGCGTTTGCAGACAAGAGCAAACTGTCTGACCAGGAAATCGAACAAACTCTGCAGGCGTTTGAAGCGCGCGTGAAGAGCTCCGCTCAGGCGAAAATGGAAAAAGACGCGGCTGACAACGAAGCCAAAGGTAAAGTTTACCGCGAGAAATTTGCTAAAGAGAAAGGCGTTAAAACCTCTTCTACTGGCCTGGTCTACAAAGTAGAGAAAGAAGGTACTGGCGCTGCACCGAAAGACAGCGATACGGTGGTAGTCAACTACAAAGGTACGCTGATCGATGGTAAAGAGTTTGATAACTCCTACACCCGTGGTGAGCCGCTGTCTTTCCGTCTTGACGGTGTCATCCCTGGCTGGACTGAAGGCCTGAAAAACATCAAGAAAGGCGGCAAAATCCAGCTGGTTATCCCACCGGATCTGGCTTACGGCAAAACCGGCGTCCCGGGTATTCCGGCCAACTCTACGCTGGTCTTTGATGTTGAACTGTTAGACATCAAACCGGCACCGAAAGCTGACGCGCAGCCAGATGCTGCACCGGCAGATAAAGCTGCAGACAGCAGCAAAAAATAAGCTAACAGAAACCGCCGCCCACAGGGCGGCGGTTTTTTATTATCGACAGGATATAATTAATACTGGAAAGCGCCTTGTGCGCTGTATTACTTTAGATGCCCCTATAATAGTGATGAGCCTGCCCTGACAACATAACGACAGGCTCCTGAAAAGGAGTGCTTTTTTTCATGTCCAGGTCGCTTTTAACCAACGAAACCAGTGAGCTAGATTTACTGGATCAACGTCCTTTCGATCAAACCGACTTCGATATCCTCAAATCCTACGAAGCGGTAGTGGACGGGTTGGCGATGCTCATTGGTTCCCATTGTGAAATCGTATTGCACTCTTTGCAGGATTTGAAATGCTCGGCCATCCGCATTGCTAACGGTGAACACACGGGCCGTAAAATTGGCTCACCGATTACCGACCTTGCGTTGCGTATGCTGCATGATATGACGGGTGCGGATAGCAGCGTGTCGAAGTGTTACTTCACACGTGCGAAAAGCGGTGTCTTGATGAAGTCGGTGACGATTGCCATTCGCAACCGTGAGCATCGCGTGATTGGTCTGCTGTGCATCAACATGAACCTTGATGTTCCTTTCTCGCAGATAATGAATACCTTTATCCCACCGGAAACCCCGGAAGTGGGCTCTGCCGTCAACTTCGCTTCTTCGGTGGAAGATCTGGTTACCCAGACGCTGGAATTCACGATCGAAGAAGTGAATGCCGATCGCAATGTTTCCAACAACGCGAAGAACCGCCAGATCGTCCTGAATTTATATGAGAAAGGCATCTTCGATATTAAAGATGCCATCAACCAGGTCGCCGATCGGCTGAACATCTCCAAACATACGGTCTACCTCTATATTCGTCAGTTCAAAAGCGGCGATTTCCAGGGGCAAGACAAGTAATGCGTTTTGCCATCATGGTGACAGGGCCTGCTTATGGCACGCAGCAGGCGAGTAGCGCGTTGCAATTTGCTCATGCGCTTCTCGAAGAAGGGCATGAGTTATGCAGCGTCTTTTTCTATCGTGAAGGTGTATATAACGCCAATTTCCTGACTTCACCCGCCAGTGATGAATATGATCTGGTGCGGGCCTGGCAACAGCTGAACCAACAGCATGGTGTAACGCTGAATATCTGCGTGGCGGCGGCGTTGCGTCGCGGCGTTGTTGATGAAACTGAGGCAAAGCGGCTGGGGCTGGCAGGGGCTAATTTACAACCAGGTTTTAACCTCAGCGGGCTTGGATCGCTGGCTGAGGCATCCCTTACCTGCGATCGCGTGGTGCAGTTCTGATGAAACGTGTTGCTTTTGTTTTTTCTACCGTACCGCACGGCAGCGCATCAGGCCGTGAAGGATTAGATGCATTGCTGGCGACATCTGCATTAACGGAAGACCTCGGCGTGTTTTTTATCGGCGATGGCGTCTTTCAAATCCTCCAGGGACAACAACCGGATGCCGTGCTGGCGCGAGACTATATCGCAACCTTCAAGCTGTTAGGGTTGTACGATATCGATCAATGTTGGCTGTGCGCCGCTTCATTACGCGAGCGGGGCCTTCAGCAGGGGGTTAATTTTGTGGTCGATGCGACAGCGCTTGAACCGGAAGATTTACGCCGCGAGTTAGGCAACTTTGACGTCATTTTAAGGTTTTGAGACTCTCATGCTGCACACACTACATCGCTCCGCGTGGCTTACCGATTTCTCCTCTCTTCTTCGCCTGATAGATAAAGACGATGAACTTTTATTGCTCCAGGATGGCGTGACCGCGGCAATAGAAGGAAGTCGTTTCCTTGAAAGTCTGCAAAATGCCTCCATTAAGGTCTATGTGCTGGAAGAAGACATTAAGGCTCGCGGGTTGAGTGGTCAAATTTCAGACAGTGTCGTCAGGGTTAGCTATACTGACTTCGTCAGACTTACGGTGAAGCATCCCAGCCAGATGGCCTGGTAATTGTGGGATCGTTGTATATTTCTTGACACCTTTTCGACACCGACCTAAAATTCTGCGTCCTCATATTGTATGAGGTCGTTTTATTACGTGTTTACGAAGCAAAAGCTAAAACCAGGAGCTATTTAATGGCAACAGTTAACCAGCTGGTACGCAAACCACGTGCACGCAAAGTTGCAAAAAGCAACGTGCCTGCGCTGGAAGCATGCCCGCAGAAACGTGGCGTATGTACTCGTGTATATACTACCACTCCTAAAAAACCGAACTCCGCACTGCGTAAAGTTTGCCGTGTTCGTCTGACTAACGGTTTTGAAGTGACTTCCTACATCGGTGGTGAAGGTCACAACCTGCAGGAGCACTCCGTGATCCTGATCCGTGGCGGTCGTGTAAAAGACCTCCCGGGTGTTCGTTACCACACCGTTCGTGGTGCGCTTGACTGCTCCGGCGTTAAAGACCGTAAGCAATCACGCTCCAAGTATGGCGTGAAACGTCCTAAGGCTTAATGGTTCTCCGTTAAGTAAGGCCAAACGTTTTATATTAATGTCAAACTAAACTCTTAGAGTTTTGGACAATCCTGAATTAACAACGGAGTATTTCCATGCCACGTCGTCGCGTCATTGGTCAGCGTAAAATTCTGCCGGATCCGAAGTTCGGATCAGAACTGCTGGCTAAATTTGTAAATATCCTGATGGTAGATGGTAAAAAATCTACTGCCGAAACTATCGTATACAGCGCGCTGGAGACCCTGGCTCAGCGTTCTGGTAAAAACGAACTGGAAGCTTTCGAAGTAGCTCTCGAAAACGTGCGCCCGACTGTCGAAGTTAAGTCTCGCCGCGTTGGTGGTTCTACTTATCAGGTACCAGTTGAAGTCCGTCCGGTCCGTCGTAATGCTCTGGCAATGCGTTGGATCGTTGAAGCTGCTCGTAAACGCGGTGATAAATCCATGGCTCTGCGCCTGGCGAACGAACTTTCTGATGCTGCAGAAAACAAAGGTACTGCAGTTAAGAAACGTGAAGACGTTCACCGTATGGCAGAAGCCAACAAGGCGTTCGCACACTACCGTTGGTAATCCCTTCGGAGTTTTAGTCACCAGGCGGGCGCTTCTAGTAAGCAGCCCGCTTTGGGCTACTTAAATTGAACGCCTAAAAGATAAACGAGGAATCAAATGGCTCGTACAACACCCATCGCGCGCTACCGTAACATCGGTATCAGTGCGCACATCGACGCCGGTAAAACCACTACTACCGAACGTATTCTGTTCTACACCGGTGTAAACCATAAAATCGGTGAAGTTCATGACGGCGCAGCCACCATGGACTGGATGGAGCAGGAGCAGGAACGTGGTATTACTATCACCTCCGCAGCGACTACTGCATTCTGGTCTGGTATGGCTAAGCAGTATGAACCGCATCGCGTAAACATCATCGACACCCCGGGGCACGTTGACTTCACTATCGAAGTAGAACGTTCCATGCGTGTGCTTGATGGTGCAGTAATGGTTTACTGCGCAGTTGGTGGTGTTCAGCCTCAGTCTGAAACCGTATGGCGTCAGGCAAACAAATATAAAGTTCCGCGCATTGCGTTCGTTAACAAAATGGACCGTATGGGTGCGAACTTCCTGAAAGTTGTTGGTCAGATCAAAACCCGTCTGGGCGCGAACCCTGTTCCGCTGCAGCTGGCAATTGGCGCTGAAGAAGCGTTCACCGGTGTTGTTGACCTGGTGAAAATGAAAGCCATCAACTGGAACGAAGAAGATGCAGGCGTAACCTTCACTTATGAAGATATCCCGGCTGACATGCAGGAACTGGCTGAAGAATGGCACCAGAACCTGATCGAGTCCGCTGCAGAAGCTTCAGAAGAGCTGATGGAGAAATACCTGGGTGGTGAAGAACTGACTGAAGAAGAGATCAAAAAAGCTCTGCGTCAGCGCGTTCTGAACAACGAAATCATCCTGGTAACCTGTGGTTCTGCGTTCAAGAACAAAGGTGTTCAGGCGATGCTGGATGCGGTAATTGATTACCTGCCATCCCCAGTAGACGTACCTGCGATCAACGGTATTCTGGACGACGGTAAAGATACTCCTGCTGAGCGTCATGCTAGCGATGACGAGCCGTTTGCTGCTCTGGCATTCAAAATCGCTACCGACCCGTTCGTGGGTAACCTGACCTTCTTCCGTGTGTACTCTGGTGTGGTTAACTCCGGTGACACCATCCTGAACTCCGTGAAAACTGCACGTGAACGTTTCGGCCGTATCGTACAGATGCACGCTAACAAACGTGAAGAGATCAAAGAAGTTCGCGCGGGCGATATCGCTGCTGCAATCGGTCTGAAAGACGTGACCACTGGTGACACTCTGTGTGACCCGGATCACCCGATCATTCTGGAACGTATGGAATTCCCTGAGCCGGTAATTTCCATCGCGGTAGAACCGAAAACCAAAGCTGACCAGGAAAAAATGGGTCTGGCTCTGGGCCGTCTGGCGAAAGAAGACCCGTCATTCCGCGTATGGACTGACGAAGAATCTAACCAGACCATTATCGCTGGTATGGGTGAGCTGCACCTCGACATCATCGTTGACCGTATGAAGCGTGAATTCAACGTTGAAGCGAACGTCGGTAAACCTCAGGTTGCTTACCGTGAAGCGATTCGCGCGAAAGTTACCGATATCGAAGGTAAACACGCTAAGCAGTCTGGTGGTCGCGGTCAGTACGGTCATGTTGTTATCGACATGTACCCGCTGGAGCCGGGTTCAAACCCGAAAGGCTACGAGTTCATCAACGACATCAAAGGTGGTGTAATTCCTGGCGAATACATCCCGGCCGTTGATAAAGGCATCCAGGAACAGCTGAAATCTGGCCCGCTGGCTGGTTACCCGGTTGTTGATCTGGGCGTGCGTCTGCACTTCGGTTCTTACCATGACGTTGACTCCTCTGAGCTGGCGTTTAAACTGGCCGCTTCTATCGCCTTCAAAGATGGCTTTAAGAAAGCGAAACCAGTTCTGCTTGAGCCTATCATGAAGGTTGAAGTAGAGACTCCGGAAGAGAACACCGGTGACGTAATCGGTGACTTGAGCCGCCGTCGTGGTATGCTTCGTGGTCAGGAATCCAACGTCACTGGCGTTGTTATCCATGCTGAAGTTCCGCTGTCTGAAATGTTCGGATATGCAACCCAGCTGCGTTCTCTGACCAAAGGCCGTGCTTCTTACTCCATGGAGTTCCTGAAGTACGACGATGCGCCGAACAACGTTGCTCAGGCCGTTATTGAAGCCCGTGGTAAATAATCCACAGGATTAAAACCTAAGTCCCGTGCTCTCTCCATAGGGGAGAGCACTATAGTAAGGAATATAGCCGTGTCTAAAGAAAAATTTGAACGTACAAAACCGCACGTTAACGTCGGCACCATCGGCCACGTTGACCACGGTAAAACTACCCTGACCGCTGCAATCACTACCGTACTGGCTAAAACCTACGGCGGTGCTGCTCGTGCATTCGACCAGATCGATAACGCGCCGGAAGAAAAAGCTCGTGGTATCACCATCAACACTTCTCACGTTGAATATGACACCCCGACTCGCCACTACGCACACGTAGACTGCCCGGGCCACGCCGACTATGTTAAAAACATGATCACCGGTGCTGCGCAGATGGACGGCGCGATCCTGGTTGTTGCTGCGACTGACGGCCCGATGCCGCAGACTCGTGAGCACATCCTGCTGGGTCGTCAGGTAGGCGTTCCGTACATCATCGTGTTCCTGAACAAATGCGACATGGTTGATGACGAAGAGCTGCTGGAACTGGTAGAAATGGAAGTTCGTGAACTTCTGTCTCAGTACGATTTCCCGGGCGACGACACTCCGATCGTTCGTGGTTCTGCTCTGAAAGCGCTGGAAGGCGAAGCAGAGTGGGAAGCGAAAATCATCGAACTGGCTGGCTTCCTGGATTCTTACATCCCAGAACCAGAGCGTGCGATTGACAAGCCGTTCCTGCTGCCTATCGAAGACGTATTCTCCATCTCCGGTCGTGGTACCGTTGTTACCGGTCGTGTAGAGCGCGGTATCATCAAAGTTGGTGAAGAAGTTGAAATCGTTGGTATCAAAGAGACTGCTAAGTCTACCTGTACTGGCGTTGAAATGTTCCGCAAACTGCTGGACGAAGGCCGTGCTGGTGAGAACGTTGGTGTTCTGCTGCGTGGTATCAAGCGTGAAGAAATCGAACGTGGTCAGGTACTGGCTAAGCCGGGCTCTATCAAGCCGCACACCAAGTTCGAATCTGAAGTGTACATTCTGTCCAAAGACGAAGGCGGCCGTCATACTCCGTTCTTCAAAGGCTACCGTCCGCAGTTCTACTTCCGTACTACTGACGTGACTGGTACCATCGAACTGCCGGAAGGCGTAGAGATGGTAATGCCGGGCGACAACATCAAAATGGTTGTTACCCTGATCCACCC
>NZ_JAOWIA010000059.1:0-108368 GCF_030332345.1 Citrobacter sp. Cpo221 | reverse complement strand
TGCGGCGTGCCGCCTTATCCGGCCTGCAGGGGCTGGGCTGAACGTATTTTGTAGGCCTGATAAGCGCAGCGCATCAGGCAACACGTCTGCACACTGCCGGATGCGGCGTATCGCCTTATCCGGCCTACAAAAGCTAGTCCTGCTACCCTCGTACGAGGTTGAGTAACGGGTACGGTCGTCCGAGATCGTCCACCTCTGTACGTCCCGTCACGCTAAATCCCATCTTCTTATAGAATCCAACCGCCTGCTCATTCTGCTCGTTAACATTGGTTGTTAGCGTTGAACTCATTGATAAAGCATGTTCAATCAGCAGTTTACCAACGCCACTACCACGCACATCCGGATCGACAAACAAAGCATCTATATGCTGGTCGGTCAGGAGCATAAAGGCGACGGGCTCATCCTGTTCTGTCACTGCAACCCACAGAGGGGCTTCTGGTAAAAATGAACGTACCAGCTCCTCCAGCTCAATCCGATAATCCGCAGAGAGGAAATGGTGCGTGGCATCTACTGAGCGACACCAAATAGAAACTAACTTATCTCCTTCGTCCTGACGCGAACGACGAATGGTAAGGTTCATAGCATTCTCCTTTTTTTCTTTACTGCACTATTCTACAGCAAGGAGCCGTGAAACTTTCTCAACTTGAGGATGCAGGCTCGACATTCGCATGATTCCTGGGTATCTTCAGCTATCTGGATGTCTAAACGTTTAAACGTATGTTGTGAGGTTATCAGGTTATGCCAATTCGCGTGCAGGACGAGCTACCCGCCGTCAATTTTTTGCGTGAGGAAAACGTCTTCGTGATGACGACATCCCGCGCTTCCGGTCAGGAAATTCGTCCACTGAAGGTGCTCATCCTCAACCTGATGCCCAAGAAGATTGAAACGGAAAACCAGTTCTTGCGCTTATTGTCTAACTCACCTCTACAGGTAGATGTTCAGCTATTGCGCATCGATGCCCGCGAGTCACGCAACACCCCAACGGAGCATCTGAATAACTTCTACTGTAATTTCGAGGATATCTGCGATCAGAACTTTGACGGGTTGATCGTGACCGGCGCGCCGTTGGGCCTGGTTGAATTTAATGATGTGGCTTACTGGCCGCAGATTAAGCAAGTGCTTGAATGGGCCAAAGATCACGTTACCTCGACGCTATTTGTCTGTTGGGCGGTGCAGGCCGCGTTGAATATCCTGTACGGAATTCCCAAGCAAACCCGCACGGACAAACTCTCAGGCGTCTATGAGCACCATATTCTGCACCCTCATGCGCTTCTGACGCGTGGATTCGATGATGCGTTCCTGGCCCCGCATTCCCGCTATGCTGATTTCCCTGCAGCGCTTATTCGCGACTACACCGATCTCGAGATCTTTGCTGAAACCGAAGAGGGAGATGCCTACCTGTTTGCCAGCAAAGACAAACGTATCGCCTTCGTGACGGGTCATCCTGAGTATGACGACCATACACTCGGCAGCGAATATTTTCGTGACGTCGAAGCGGGCTTATCGCCGGAAGTACCCTATAACTATTTCCCGAAAGATGACCCGCAAAACAAACCGCGGGCAACCTGGCGTAGCCACGGTAATTTGTTGTTTACCAACTGGCTCAACTATTACGTCTACCAGATCACGCCATATGATCTGCGTCACATGAATCCAACGCTGGATTAATCTTCTGTAGCAGACGATCCTTAAGCGTTTCAGCATATTGAATCAGGCACCTTCGGGTGCCTTTTTTATTTCCGAAACGCACCTCATCGTGTAATTAAATTTTATTTATATTGTTATCAATAGGTTAATTGATAATTAAATTAAAAATGGAAATTGTTTTTGATTTTGAAATTTAAATGAGTAGTCTTAGTTGTGCTGAACGAAAAGCGCACAACGATCCTTCGTTCGCATTGGGGATGTGTTTGGATCAATGACGAGGAACTACGCAATGAATCAACAGGCAACGACAACCGATGAACTGGTCTTTACCAGGCCGCGTGGCGAACAGGAACAGCAAATTCTGACCGCTGAAGCTGTGGAGTTTCTGACTGAACTGGTGACAAGATTTACGCCCAAACGGAATAAACTTCTGGCTGCACGTATCCAGCAGCAGCAGGATATTGATGACGGTAAGTTGCCTGATTTTATTTCGGAAACAGCTTCCATTCGTGAAGGTAACTGGAAAATTCGCGGAATTCCTGATGATTTACTGGATCGCCGCGTAGAGATCACCGGACCCGTTGAGCGCAAGATGGTCATCAACGCGCTGAACGCGAACGTCAAAGTCTTTATGGCTGACTTCGAAGATTCACTGGCTCCTGAGTGGAGCAAAGTTATCGACGGGCAGATCAACCTGCGCGATGCGGTCAATGGCACCATTAGCTACACCAACGAAGCGGGTAAAATTTATCAGCTCAAGCCTAATCCGGCTCTGTTGGTATGTCGCGTTCGTGGTCTGCATCTGCCGGAAAAACACGTCACCTGGCGTGGCGAATCTATCCCGGGCAGCCTGTTCGACTTTGCCCTCTATTTCTTCCACAACTACAAAACGTTGCTGGCGAAAGGCAGCGGCCCTTATTTCTATCTGCCAAAAACGCAGGCCTGGCAAGAAGCGGCATGGTGGAGCGAAGTGTTCAGCTATGCAGAGGACCGCTTTAACCTGCCGCGCGGCACCATTAAAGCGACCCTGCTGATTGAAACGCTGCCTGCCGTCTTCCAGATGGACGAAATTCTGCACGCCCTGCGTGACCACATTGTGGGTCTGAACTGCGGTCGTTGGGACTACATTTTTAGCTATATCAAAACGCTGAAGAACCATCCGGATCGCGTGCTGCCGGACCGTCAGGTGGTGACGATGGATAAGCCATTCCTCAGCGCCTATTCGCGTCTGCTGATTAAAACCTGTCATAAACGTGGCGCATTCGCGATGGGCGGCATGGCAGCGTTCATTCCCAGCAAAGATGCGGAACGTAACAACCAGGTTTTGACCAAGGTAAAAGCGGACAAAGCACTGGAAGCGAATAACGGTCATGACGGCACATGGATTGCCCATCCGGGACTGGCCGATACCGCTATGGCGGTGTTCAACGACGTACTCGGCGAAAACAAAAATCAGCTGTTCGTGACCCGTGAAGAAGATGCCCCGATTACCGCAGAGCAACTGCTGGCACCTTGTGAAGGTGAGCGTACTGAAGAAGGCATGCGCGCTAACATCCGTGTCGCGGTGCAGTACATCGAAGCGTGGATCTCCGGTAACGGCTGCGTACCGATTTACGGTCTGATGGAAGACGCGGCCACCGCCGAAATCTCCCGTACCTCCATCTGGCAGTGGATCCACCACGAGAAGACGCTCAGCAACGGCAAGCCGGTTACCAAACCGCTGTTCCGTCAGATGCTGGCCGAAGAGATGCTGGTGATTCAGGACGAGCTGGGCGAACACCGCTACAGCAGCGGGCGTTTTGACGATGCCGCGCGCCTGATGGAGCAAATCACTACCTCTGATGAACTGATCGATTTCTTGACCCTGCCAGGCTACCGCCTGCTGGCGTAATTCACCACATAACAATATGGAGCATCTGCACATGAAAACCCGTACTCAACAAATCGAAGAATTACAGAAAGAATGGACTCAACCGCGCTGGGAAGGCATCACCCGTCCATATAGCGCGGAGGAAGTGGTGAAATTACGTGGCTCGGTCAACCCGGAATGTACGCTGGCGCAGCTTGGCGCGGCGAAAATGTGGCGTCTGCTGCACGGCGAATCGAAGAAAGGTTATATCAACAGCCTCGGCGCGCTGACTGGCGGTCAGGCGCTGCAGCAGGCGAAAGCCGGTATTGAAGCGGTCTACCTTTCAGGCTGGCAGGTGGCGGCAGATGCCAACCTGGCATCCAGCATGTACCCGGACCAATCGCTGTATCCGGCGAACTCCGTCCCGGCGGTGGTGGATCGGATCAACAACACATTCCGTCGCGCCGATCAGATCCAATGGTCAACCGGTATTGAGCCGAACGATCCTCGCTATGTCGATTACTTCCTGCCGATCGTTGCCGATGCGGAAGCAGGGTTTGGCGGCGTACTGAACGCGTTTGAACTGATGAAATCGATGATTGAGGCTGGTGCAGCGGCCGTTCACTTCGAAGATCAGCTCGCATCGGTGAAAAAATGTGGTCACATGGGCGGCAAAGTGCTGGTTCCGACTCAGGAAGCTATCCAGAAACTGGTGGCAGCACGTCTGGCGGCTGATGTGATGGGCGTGCCGACGCTGGTGATTGCACGTACCGATGCTGACGCAGCCGACCTGATTACGTCTGACTGCGACCCATACGACAGCGAGTTCATCACTGGCGAACGTACCAGCGAAGGGTTCTACCGCACGCATGCGGGCATTGAGCAGGCGATCAGTCGCGGCCTGGCCTACGCACCGTATGCGGATCTGGTGTGGTGTGAAACCTCCACGCCGGACCTCGAACTGGCGAAGCGATTTGCCGATGCGATCCATGCGAAATACCCTGGCAAACTGCTGGCTTACAACTGCTCGCCGTCGTTTAACTGGCAGAAAAACCTGGACGACAAAACCATCGCCAGCTTCCAGCAGCAGCTGTCGGATATGGGTTACAAATACCAGTTCATTACCCTGGCGGGTATCCACAGCATGTGGTTCAACATGTTCGACCTCGCGCACTCCTATGCGCAGGGTGAAGGCATGCGCCACTATGTTGAGAAGGTTCAGCAGCCAGAATTTGCGGCAGCTAAAGACGGTTACACCTTCGTCTCCCATCAGCAGGAAGTGGGTACAGGCTATTTCGATAAAGTTACTACCATCATTCAGGGCGGCGCTTCCTCGGTGACCGCGCTGACCGGCTCGACCGAAGAATCGCAGTTTTGATGAATGCCCGGTGGCGCTGCGCTTACCGGGCCTACGAAGGGATGTAGGCCGGATAAGCTAACGCGCCATCCGGCATGACGTTGTGCCGGATGGGAGAAGTCGATGACGCGTGGCCTGGAATTACTGATTGCTCAGACTATCTTGCAAGGTTTCGACGCCCAGTACGGGCGTTTTCTGGAAGTCACCTCCGGCGCGCAGCAGCGTTTTGAACATGCTGACTGGCATGCGGTTCAACAGGCGATGAAAAGCCGTATTCACCTTTACGATCATCACGTGGGTCTGGTGGTGGAGCAGTTGCGCTGCATTACTGACGGCAAAAGTACCGACGCGGATTTTTTACTTCGCGTGAAAGAGCATTACACCCGGCTACTGCCGGATTACCCGCGCTTCGAGATTGCGGAGAGTTTCTTTAACTCCGTTTACTGTCGGTTATTTGACCACCGCTCGCTGACTCCCGAGCGGCTGTTTATTTTCAGTTCTCAGCCAGAGCGCCGTTTTCGCACGATCCCACGTCCGCTAGCGAAAGACTTTTTTCCGGATACCGGCTGGGAGTGGCTGCTGACACGCGTCCTTAGCGATCTGCCCCTGCGTCTGCCGTGGCAGAACAAACATCGTGATATCCACTACATCATCGAACACCTGACCGAAACCCTGGGAGCGGATGTGTTGTCGGGTTGCCATTTACAGGTGGCGAACGAACTGTTTTATCGCAATAAGGCTGCCTGGCTGGTCGGTAAGTTGATTACTCCTTCGGGGACGCTACCGTTTTTACTGCCAATCCACCGGACTGATGAAGGCGAATTGTTTGTCGATACCTGTCTGACCACGACGGCGGAGGCGAGTATTGTGTTTGGCTTCGCCCGCTCCTATTTTATGGTTTACGCCCCTTTGCCCGCGGCGCTGGTGGAGTGGCTGCGCGAGATCCTGCCCGGTAAAACCACCGCCGAACTGTACATGGCGATTGGCTGTCAGAAACACGCGAAGACCGAAAGTTACCGCGAATATTTGCTCTATCTTGCCCATTGCGATGAGCAGTTTATTGAAGCGCCTGGGATCCGCGGCATGGTGATGTTGGTGTTTACGCTGCCGGGTTTTGACCGGGTGTTTAAAATCATCAAAGACAAATTTGCCCCGCAAAAAGAGATGTCTGCCGCCCATGTCCGCGCCTGCTATCAACTGGTCAAAGAACACGATCGTGTTGGGCGGATGGCTGACACCCAGGAATTCGAGAATTTTGTGCTGGAGAAACGGCAAATCGATCCGGCGCTGATGGCGCTGTTATTGCAGGAAGCCCCGGAAAAAATTACCGATCTCGGCGATCAGATTGTTATTCGTCATCTATATATCGAAAGACGGATGGTGCCGCTGAATATCTGGCTGGAGCAGGTCGAAGGTCAGCAACTGCGCGATGCCATTGAAGAGTACGGCAACGCCATTCGTCAGTTGGCCGCCGCCAATATTTTCCCCGGCGATATGCTGTTTAAGAACTTCGGCGTGACCCGTCACGGGCGCGTGGTGTTCTACGACTACGATGAAATCTGCTACATGACGGAGGTGAATTTCCGCCATATCCCGCCGCCACGCTACCCGGAAGATGAGATGAGCGCTGAGCCGTGGTACAGCGTATCGCCGGGAGATGTCTTCCCGGAAGAGTTTCGTCACTGGCTATGTGCCGACCCGCGTATCGGGCCGCTATTTGAAGAGATGCACGCTGACCTGTTCAGCGCCGACTACTGGCGTGGTCTGCAAACGCGGATTAAAAACGGGCATGTGGAAGATGTTTACGCCTACCGGCGTCGGCAACGGTTCAGCGTACGTTATGAAACCGACCGTAGGCCGGATAAGGCGCTTGCGCCGCCATCCGGCAATGTGCGCCGTGCCTGATGCGCTCGCTTATCAGGCCTACAAATCTGCCCTAACCCTGGACAGTAGGCTGGGTTAGGCGTAGCCGCCACCCGGCAACCCCATCTTAGCGAAATCCACCGTACGCCAGCGTCACTTCTTTCGCCGCTTTGATCGCCATGGCGCCAAACTCGGTCACGCGATCGTCGGTAATACGCGAAATGGGTCCGGAGATGGAAATCGCAGCAAACGGCTCGCGGTGCTCGTCATAAATGCACGACGCCACGCAGCGTAGACCCAGCGCATGTTCCTCATCATCAAAGGAATAGCCGCGCTTGCGCGTCTGGGCCAAATCCTCTTTCAGATGCACTGGCGACACCAGCGTGGCGTGTGTATAAGCATGCAGGCCTTTGCGGTGCAGCAGGCCAGTCACTTGTTCTTCGCTCAGTTGGGATAAAAACGCCTTACCCGCACCGGAGGCGTGCATCGGCAGCTTGCCGCCGATAGGCGCGGACATGCGCATCAGTTGGGTGCACTGCACCTGGTCGATAATAATGGCCTGATGATCGCTTTGATCCAGCACGGCCAGGTTTACCGTCTCACCGGAATCTTCCATCAGCTTGCGCAGGATCGGATGGACAATCGCCAGCAGATTACGGCTTTGCAAAAAGCTGCTGCCGACGATGAACGCATGCGCGCCCACGGCCCAGTGGCCTAATTCACCCACCTGACGGACAAAACCCTGCTGCTGCATGGTGGTCAGCAAACGGTGAGTCGTGGAGTTTGGCAGGCCAGCCTGCTGAGCCAGCTCGGTCAGCGCCACGCTGCCGTTCGATTCCGCAATCCACTCCAGCAGCTTCAGGCCGCGGGTCAGAGACTGAACCTGCCCGGTTGCAGGTGCAGTAGCGGCGGCGGGTTTTCTACCGCGTTTCGCGGGGACAGTGGCTACCATGGCAGACTCCTTTTCTGTATCGTGGAAATCATTTTCGTTTTATTCAATTATAATGCAAGAATTCCTGTACTGATCGGATGAGTGAAGCTGAACATGTCTCATGTTGGCCGTTGTTCTCTTTTCCGCCTCTCAGGTTTGTGCCAGTATGGCCTGTTGAGTTTTTTTCGGTCTGGTTGAGCGTTGTCGGGAGCGAGTGTGAGCAGCAAAGTAGAACAATTACGTCAGCAGTTAAATGAACGTATTCTGGTGCTGGACGGCGGTATGGGCACCATGATCCAGGGATATCGTCTGAGCGAAGAGGATTTCCGCGGCGAACGCTTTGCCGACTGGCCGTGCGATCTGAAAGGTAACAACGACCTGTTGGTGCTCAGCAAACCGGAGGTGATTGCCGCCATCCATAACGCCTACTTTGAGGCGGGCGCGGATATCATCGAAACCAACACCTTTAACTCCACGACCATCGCCATGGCGGATTACCAGATGGAATCCCTGTCGGCGGAAATCAACTTTGCGGCAGCCAAACTAGCGCGTGCGGCGGCTGACGAATGGACGGCGCGCACGCCGGAAAAACCGCGCTACGTCGCGGGCGTGCTCGGCCCAACGAACCGTACGGCGTCTATCTCGCCTGATGTTAACGACCCGGCTTACCGCAACATTACCTTTGATCAGTTGGTGGCCGCCTACCGTGAATCCACCAAAGCGCTGGTGGAAGGCGGCAGTGACCTGATCCTGATTGAAACCGTCTTCGATACTCTGAACGCCAAAGCCGCTATTTTCGCGGTTAAAACTGAATTCGAAGCGCTGGGCGTTGAGCTGCCGATTATGCTCTCCGGCACCATCACCGACGCTTCCGGCCGTACGCTTTCCGGCCAGACTACCGAAGCATTCTACAACTCCCTGCGCCACGCCGATGCGCTGACCTTCGGTCTGAACTGCGCGTTAGGTCCGGACGAGCTGCGCCAGTACGTGCAGGAACTGTCACGCATTGCCGAATGCTACGTGACTGCGCACCCGAACGCCGGTCTGCCGAACGCCTTTGGTGAATACGATCTCGACGCCGATACCATGGCGACGCAGATTCGCGAGTGGGCTGAGGCCGGTTTCCTGAATATCGTCGGCGGCTGCTGCGGCACCACGCCGGAACATATCGCCGCCATGAGCCGCGCGGTGGATGGCTTACCGCCGCGCCGCTTGCCGGAAATCCCGGTTGCCTGCCGCCTTTCCGGCCTTGAGCCGCTGAACATCGGCGACGACAGCCTGTTTGTGAACGTCGGCGAGCGTACCAACGTCACCGGTTCGGCGAAATTTAAGCGCCTGATCAAAGAAGAGAAATACAGCGAAGCGCTGGACGTCGCCCGTCAGCAGGTGGAAAGCGGCGCGCAGATCATCGATATCAACATGGATGAGGGGATGCTCGATGCCGAAGCGGCAATGGTGCGTTTCCTCAACCTGATCGCCGGTGAGCCGGATATCGCCCGCGTGCCGATTATGATCGACTCCTCGAAATGGGACGTCATCGAGAAAGGCCTGAAGTGCATTCAGGGTAAAGGCATCGTTAACTCCATCTCGATGAAAGAGGGGGTTGAGACCTTTATCCATCATGCGAAGCTGCTGCGTCGCTACGGTGCCGCGGTGGTGGTGATGGCCTTTGACGAGCAAGGGCAGGCCGACACCCGCGCACGTAAAATCGAAATCTGCCGTCGGGCGTACAAAATTCTTACCGAAGAGGTGGGCTTCCCGCCGGAAGACATCATCTTCGACCCGAACATCTTTGCCGTCGCGACCGGGATTGATGAACACAACAACTACGCGCAGGACTTTATCGGGGCCTGTGAAGACATCAAACGCGAACTGCCTCATGCGCTGATCTCCGGCGGTGTTTCTAACGTTTCATTCTCGTTCCGTGGCAACGACCCGGTACGTGAAGCCATTCACGCGGTATTCCTCTACTACGCCATTCGCAACGGCATGGACATGGGGATCGTCAACGCTGGTCAGTTGGCAATTTACGACGACCTGCCCGCCGAGCTGCGCGATGCGGTTGAAGATGTGATCCTCAACCGTCGTGACGATGGCACCGAACGACTGCTGGAGCTGGCAGAGAAATATCGCGGCAGTAAAACCGACGACACGGCGAATGCCCAGATGGCGGAGTGGCGCACCTGGGACGTGAAAAAGCGCCTCGAATATTCGCTGGTTAAAGGCATCACCGAGTTTATTGAGCTGGATACCGAAGAGGCGCGCCAGCAGGCTGCGCGTCCGATCGAAGTTATTGAAGGACCGCTGATGGACGGCATGAACGTCGTCGGCGATCTGTTCGGCGAGGGCAAAATGTTCCTGCCGCAGGTGGTGAAATCCGCCCGCGTGATGAAGCAGGCGGTGGCCTACCTCGAACCGTACATTGAGGCCAGCAAAGAGAAAGGCTCCAGCAACGGCAAAATGGTCATCGCGACCGTGAAGGGCGATGTGCACGATATCGGCAAAAACATTGTTGGCGTGGTGCTGCAATGTAACAACTACGAAATCGTCGATCTTGGCGTGATGGTGCCAGCGGAGAAAATCCTCAGAACGGCGCGTGAAGTGAATGCCGACTTGATAGGCCTTTCCGGGCTGATTACCCCGTCGCTGGATGAAATGGTCAACGTGGCGAAAGAGATGGAGCGTCAGGGATTCACTATTCCGCTGCTGATTGGCGGTGCGACCACCTCAAAAGCGCACACGGCGGTGAAAATTGAGCAGAACTACAGCGGCCCGACGGTGTACGTGCAGAACGCCTCGCGTACCGTTGGCGTGGTGGCTGCGCTGCTCTCTGACACCCAGCGCGATGACTTTGTCGCCCGTACGCGTAAAGAGTACGAAACTGTGCGTATCCAGCATGCGCGTAAGAAACCGCGTACCCCGCCAGTAACGTTACAGGCTGCCCGCGACAATGATCTGGCCTTCGACTGGGAAAACTACACCCCGCCGGTGGCGCACCGTCTGGGCGTGCAGGAAGTGGAAGCCAGCATCGAAACCCTGCGCAATTACATCGACTGGACGCCGTTCTTTATGACCTGGTCGCTGGCCGGGAAATACCCGCGCATTCTTGAAGATGAGGTGGTAGGAGAAGAGGCGAAGCGCCTGTTCAAAGACGCCAACGACATACTGGATAAACTCAGCGCTGAGAAGACCCTGAATCCGCGCGGCGTGGTGGGGTTATTCCCGGCCAACCGCGTGGGTGACGACATCGAGATTTACCGTGACGAGACGCGTACGCACGTTATCAACGTGAGTCATCACCTACGCCAGCAGACGGAAAAAGTCGGTTTCGCCAACTACTGCCTGTCTGACTTTGTTGCGCCGAAACTGAGCGGCAAAGCGGATTACATCGGTGCTTTCGCGGTGACCGGTGGTCTGGAGGAAGATGCGCTGGCGGATGCCTTCGAAGCCCAGCATGACGACTACAACAAGATCATGGTGAAAGCGATCGCTGACCGTCTGGCGGAAGCGTTCGCAGAATATCTGCATGAGCGCGTGCGTAAAGTCTACTGGGGCTATGCGGCGAATGAGAATCTCAGTAACGAGGAGCTAATCCGCGAAAACTACCAGGGGATTCGCCCGGCACCGGGTTATCCGGCGTGTCCGGAACACACCGAAAAAGCCACCATCTGGGAGCTGCTGGATGTGGAAGCGCACACCGGGATGAAACTCACCGAATCTTTCGCCATGTGGCCAGGCGCGTCGGTCTCCGGCTGGTATTTCAGTCATCCGGACAGCAAGTACTACGCCGTGGCGCAAATCCAGCGCGATCAGGTTGAAGATTATGCCTTCCGTAAAGGCATGAGCGTGGCAGAAGTGGAGCGCTGGTTAGCGCCGAACCTCGGCTATGACGCCGACTGATTCACAAAACTGTCATCTTTCTTTACAACAAACAGGGCGCTCAATGAGTGCCCTGTCTCTTTATTACGTTTAAACCCTTATACTGAAAGGGGGCCGTTGCCGGATGGCGGCGTAAACGCCTTATCCGGTCTGCATAGGGATGATTTGTAGGCCTGATAAGCGCAGCGCCATCAGGCAAATGAGCCTCAAAAAACCATAAAAATAAGGAGAACCTGATTCCGTGTTAACTCTGTTACACCTGCTTTCTGCCGTCGCGATGCTGGTTTGGGGTACGCATATTGTGCGTACCGGCGTGATGCGCGTCTTTGGCGCCCGCTTGCGTACCGTGCTCAGCCGTAGCGTTGAAAAGAAGCCGCTCGCCTTTTGTGCAGGTATCGGCGTAACGGCGCTGGTGCAAAGTAGCAACGCCACCACCATGCTGGTGACCTCGTTTGTTGCACAAGATCTCGTGGCGCTCACCCCTGCGCTGGTCATAGTGCTCGGCGCCGACGTGGGGACCGCGCTGATGGCGCGTATCCTGACCTTCGATCTCTCCTGGCTGTCGCCACTGCTGATTTTTATCGGCGTGATCTTCTTTCTCGGTCGTAAGCAGTCCCGCGTGGGGCAACTGGGGCGGGTTGGTATTGGACTGGGGTTGATTTTGCTGGCGCTGGAGCTGATTGTGCAGGCGGTAACGCCGATCACCCAGGCGAATGGGGTACAGGTTATTTTTGCCTCGCTCACCGGCGATATTATGCTCGATGCGCTGATTGGCGCCATGTTTGCGATTATCAGTTACTCCAGCCTGGCGGCGGTGCTGCTGACGGCCACGCTGACCGCGGCAGGTATTATCTCGTTCCCGGTGGCGTTGTGTCTGGTGATTGGTGCCAACCTCGGGTCCGGCCTGCTGGCGATGTTGAATAACAGCGCCGCTAACGCCGCAGCACGTCGTGTGGCGCTCGGTAGCCTGCTGTTTAAGCTGGTGGGGAGCCTGATTATCCTGCCGTTTGTTCATCCGCTGGCCAATCTGATGGATGAACTGCCGCTGCCGAAATCTGAACTGGTTATCTACTTCCACGTCTTCTACAACCTGGTGCGCTGCGTGGCGATGGTGCCGTTCGCCGAACCGATGGCGCGTTTTTGTAAGCGCATCATCCGCGATGAGCCGGAGCTGGATGCACATCTTAAACCCAAACATCTGGACGTCAGCGCGCTGGATACGCCGACGCTCGCTCTGGCCAATGCCGCCCGTGAAGCCCTGCGTATCGGCGACGCGATGGAGCAGATGATGGACGGGCTGAAGAAGGTGATGCACGGCGAGCCGCGTGAAGAAAAAGAGCTGCGCAGGATGGCGGACGACATTAACGTGCTGTACACGGCAATTAAGCTCTATCTGGCGCGGATGCCAAAGGATGAGCTGGCGGAAGAGGAATCGCGCCGTTGGGCGGAGATTATCGAAATGTCGCTCAACCTTGAGCAGGCTTCCGATATTGTCGAACGTATGGGCAGCGAGATAGCCGATAAGTCGCTGGCCGCCCGCCGGGCATTCTCTGTCGAAGGGCTGAAAGAACTGGATGCGCTCTACGATCAGTTGCTCAGCAATCTGCAGCTGGCGATGTCGGTGTTCTTCTCAGGAGATGTGACCAGTGCCCGTCGTCTGCGCCGCAGCAAGCACCGCTTCCGTATTCTCAATCGTCGTTATTCGCATGCGCACGTTGACCGTCTGCATCAACAGAACGTGCAGAGCATCGAGACCAGCTCGTTGCACCTGGCGCTGTTGGGCGATATGCAGCGTCTGAACTCGCTGTTTTGCTCCGTGGCTTACAGCGTGCTGGAACAGCCGGATGAAGACGATGGGCGGGATGATTTTTGAGTGAGGTGAAGCGGTAGGCCGGATAAGGCATTTATGCCGCCATCCGGCAATGTTGTCGTTTACTTTGTAGGCCGGATAAGGCGAAGCCGCATCCGGCAATGTGCGCTGAACTGCCTGATGGCGCTGCGCTTATCAGGCCTACAGTTGTAGCCCGGATAAGGCGAAGCCGCATCCGGCATCAGACAATAAATCAACTAAAAGCAGTGGCCTGCTTCAACGGCAGCCGCCTCTTCACCCGCTTTGAAGATATACGTGGTGTTCGGGCCGCCAAGCACGGATTGACCGTTACTCACTTTGATCCAGTTACCTTCCGGCAAGCCAATCACCGTCAGCTCTGGTGCCACAACCAGCAGCTCGCGGATACGCTGTTCACGCGTTTCGCCTTTGTGGCCTTCCGGCAGCGCGTTGGTGAAGTGTGGGTTAATTTGCAGCGGGAACAGACCGAGCGCATCAAAGCCTTTTGGATCGACAATCGGCATGTCGTTGGTAGTGCGGATGGTCTGGCAGGCAAGGTTGGAACCCGCGCTCCAGCCGATGTACAGCGCACCGCGTTTGACGACATCTACAATCGGGGCCAACAGACCGCGCTCGCGGCTTTCTTTCAGTAACTGGAAGGTATTACCCCCGCCGACAATCACCAGCTCTGCGTTTTCAATAGCGGCAATCGGGTCGGCAACGGTATGAATACCCGTAACGTTGACGCCCATTGGCGCAAAGATGGCTGCCGTTTTCGCCGTGTACTCATCCCAGGTTTGCGTCACGCCAGCGAACGGAATAAACACCGCCGTACGGCGACCATTCAGTTGTTCAGCAATCAGCGGCAGCGCATGTTCCATCCAGCCTTTGCCCGGCAGCGTCGAGTTACTCAATAAAAGCAGTTCCATCATTTCTCCATGTAATCAGAAAATTACAAACCGCGCTAATGCTACCACTATCAGCCAAACACCTTACTGATATGGCTCACGATGTTGGACGGGGAGATAGAAGCTGATGCTATTTTTTAAGTGTCAATTCAATGCCGAGTACCTTCATCACTGCAAGGGTGGTTTTCAGCGTCGGGTTACCTTTCTCACTAAAAGAGCGATAAAGCTGCTCACGGGATAATCCCGTTTTTGCCGCAATGTTCGCTATTCCCTTAGCGCGAGCCACCACGCCCAGTGCTTTTGCTATGTACGCTGCATCGCCTGTTTCAAGGGCAATTAAATCAATGGGTGGAAGAAAACGGTTCGTTCAGTGATTTTCAAAGGACATTCTGATTAATGGCTATTAGAGCGCCCATCCCTGGCGCTCTGTTCCTGCTTCTTTACCCCGCCCGCGCAAATTTTGCCGCTTCGGCGATTAGCGCGTCATCCGGGCGTACGCCGGTGTACATGGCGAACTGCTCTACGGCCTGTAAGGCAATCACTTCTGCACCGCTGATGGTTTTTTTACCCAACTGCTGTGCCAGCTTAATCACCGGTGTTTCTGGCGGCAGGGCGACCACGTCAAACACAACGCTGGTGGCAGCGACCATCGCTTCGCTGTAGGCCAGTTCATCGCTCTCTTTACCGCCAGCCATGCCGACGGGCGTCACGTTGACCAGAATATCGCAGGTAATCCCTTCCGGCTGCGGCTGCCACTGGAAACCGTACTGTTTTGCCAGCGCCGGGCCACTCTCCCGGTTACGGGCGGCGACGATCACATCGTGAAAACCGGCATCGCGAAATGCGGCGATAACCGCTTTACCCATTCCACCGCTGCCGCGGATCATAACGCGCGCGTGGTTATCAAGCTGGTGGCTGGCAATCAGGCTTTTTACCGCAATGTAGTCGGTGTTAAATCCTGTCAGCGTACCGTTGTCATTGACAATGGTGTTGACGGAATCAATGACTTTTGCGGAAGGATCGATGGCATCCAGAAACGGCATGCAACTCTCTTTAAACGGCATAGAGACCGCACAGCCGCGAATCCCGAGTGCGCGAACGCCTTTCACTGCGGCCTCAATATCCTGCGTAGTAAAGGCTTTGTAGATAAAATTTAACCCTAATTTTTCATACAGATAGTTATGAAAGCGTGTGCCAAAGTTGCCGGGGCGACCGGCAAGCGACATGCACAACTGGGTGTCGCGGTTAATCATGTTAAATCTCCTCGGCGTGAGACAATATGTACTGTTCGGCTTCCTGCGACCAGATCCCCTGATGACGCTCCAGGATATCGCGCAAGGCCGGATCGTCAATCTGGGTGAGCGCAGTTAACGGCAATGCTTTTCCGGTGTAAACCAGTTTTTTACCCCCACCGACTTGCGGCAGTTCCAGCGTTGTTTCACCTGCCGCATTCAATCCCAGAATGTGCGTCACCACTTTTGCCGCCTGAACTTTCTTCTCTTCGATCAGTTTTACCGCCGCGCGCATGTCGTCGGTATTGCCGCCAGATGTCCCAACATAATGGGTGAAGGCATAGTGCACGTCGTAGAAGTTAATCGGCGCGCTAAACTGCTTATCCTGCGGACCGGCAAAGAAGTTCATGCAACCATCCGCAGCCAGCAAAGAAGAGGCCAGCGTGACCAGTTGTTCATTGGGCACAAACACAAAGATGTCATCAAACCCGTGCCCGCCGCTCAGCGCCATCAAGCTGTCATAACTCGCATCCTGCGCGTGGAGATAATGGATCAACGTTTGTGGTTCTGATGGATAGTGCTTGCGGGCGTAGCTCAGCTTGTCGTTATTGGTGTCGGTCACCACCAGCAGCGCTGGGTTAACCGGACCATGCAGCGCGTAGTCGATCGCCAGTAGTCCCATCGGCCCGGTGCCGCCGAGTATCAGTGTACGCCCCTGCGGACGAATGCCCATCTTGTGGTTATAAGTACCTTCCTGTAGGTGATAGTTGGCGTTGAATGCGCCAATCACGCAGGACAGCGGCTCAACCAGCGAGCCTTCAAAATAGGTTTCACCTTCGTAGGCCAACAGGCAGTCCTGCTCCATGACTTCATCAGGAATGATAACGTGCGTGGCTTCACCGCCTACCCACGGGAAGGAGTAGCCGGGGCAGTCCGGGCGATCCGGCAGTTGCAGGTTAGCCTGAATGACATAGCGCTGGCCGGGCTGAAACTTATGCTGCCATTTTTTCCCCACGGCAATAATATCGCCGCAAAACTCGTGACCGATGATGATCGGGTTGGTGGCTACATCGTCCGGCACCTTTTTGTGGTTCTCGCCCTGGTTAGCCTCTTTCCAGGAGGAAAGGCACAGGCTGTCGGTTACGACTGAGGCCAGAATTTCATCGTCCTGCATTTCAGGAAGATCGAAGGTTTCCAGGCGCAGATCGCGTTTACCATAAAGGCGTAAAGCTGTTGTTGTTTGCATTGTTACCACCTCTTCCTCTTTCGAGGACTATTTGTTGAAGTTGCCCCGGCATTGCCGGAGCGAAAAAATCAGGACAGGAAGCCCAGCGCGTTACCGATAATCCCCAGCGCAAACAGGGCGAAGATCAGCCATACCGGATTAATTTTCTTGTTAAGCAGACGCACCATCAGCAGCGTCAGACCCAGCGCCAGCAGGCCGGGGCAGAGTTGGTCGAGAATGTTCTGCACGGTCATGGTGACGGTGGTGCCGTCTGCGCCAGGCGTTTGCGATACCACCAGCGGCACGTTGATGCTGGTCCATTTGGTGACCAACACCCCCATGACAAACAGGCCGAGAATCGATGCGCCTTCGGTCAGTTTCTGCAGCAGGTTGCCGCCCATGTCGCTGACGATATTGACCCCTTTACGAAAGCCAAGCTGTAAGCCGTACCACTTCATGGCAAGACGTACTGCATTGAAAATAAAGAAGAACAATAGTGGGCCGAGAATGTTTCCGGACAGCGCCAGCGATGCGCCGAGCGCGGCGGTAATCGGGCGCAATGTTCCCCAGACCAACGGGTCGCCAACACCGGCCAGCGGGCCCATCAGCCCAACTTTGATGCCGTTGATGGCGCCGTCGTCAATTTCCGCACCATTGGCGCGAGCTTCTTCCATCGCGGCGGTCACGCCAATCACCGGGCCGCACACGGCAGGCGTGGTGTTGAAAAACACCAGGTGGCGTTTGAGTGCTGCAACCTGGTCCTCTTTCAGCGGATACAGGCGCTTGATGGCAGGGATCATGTCGTAGCAAAAGCCCAGCCCATGAATGCGTTCAAAGTTAAATGACGCCTGTTGCAGGTTGGAGCGAACAAACATGCTAAACAGGTCGGATTTGGTTAGTTTTTTCTGTTCCATGGCTGGCTCCATTAGTCATCAAGCTGATCGAGAGCTTGAGAAGAGGCGGGTTGCGCCTGCGGTTCGGCTTTACGCCACTGTGGGTTCAACTGGATGTAGACCAGCGCGATAATCACGCCAACCCCACCGAAAGCCAGCAGGCTCAAATCGAGATACCCCCCAGCGATAAATCCGAGGAAGAAGAAGGGCATCAGGTACTTCACGCCCATCATGCGCAGCACCATGGCGTAGCCGACCACCACGATAAAGCCACCGGCAATCTGCAATCCGCGGGTGACGAATTCCGGAATGGCGTTGAGCATATTGCTGACCATATCGGCGCTGACAAACAGCGAGACGATTAATGCAGGAATGGCAACGCGCAGCGCCTGTACGCCGAGAGCGGAAACGTGCAGCATGTCGATGGTGCGAAAGCGGGCGTCTTCGGCTGCTTTATCCGCCGCGTGCTGGAACACCACGGTGATGGTACGGGCAAAGACAGTTAGTACCTGACCTGCCGCCGCGACTGGCAGGGCGATGGCGATACCGGTAGCAATGCTTTGCTGACCGACGATAACCAGAATGGCGGAGATAATACTGGCGAGCGCCGAATCGGGAGACTGCGCTGCGCCGACGTTCATCCAACCAAGCGCGATTAACTCCAGCGTGCCGCCGAGCATAATCCCGGTTTTTAAATCACCAAGGATCAGGCCGATAACGGTACAAGCAATTAGCGGACGGTGGGTCTGGAACTCATCCAGCACGCTGCCCATTCCGGCAATACAGGAAAATAGGAATATGGCGATAATTTGTAGGGTACTTATTTCCATAATATGTCACCTTGTGAATGTGATCATCCCTGCCTGTTAAAGCATAAGAACACAGGCATTTTTATTTATTCAGCGAACGATTGTTCTTCTATTTTTTCGAGAATATTAATAGATGGATCGGATGCGACGACGCGTAAATCCAGCGTGACACCCAGTTTAGCTAATTCTCGAAACGCATTAATGTCGTCACTGTCTAAAGAAACGGCTTTAGTTAATTGTTTTTTACCCGGTCGCCAGGCCATACCGCCAATATTTAACGTGGCGATTTTCACGCCTTGCTTGACCATTGCTAATGCATCCTGTGGGCGGGTAAACAGATAAAAAACGGTTTCGTTCTGGTATTGCGGATTATGGTAAACCGCGACCGCCTTTTCGATATTAACGACGTTCACTTTTATTCCCGGTGGGGCGGCCTGACGTAATAATGTGCGACGTACTTCATCGTTATAAACGTCGTCATTACAGATAATAATCCGTTGGGCATTCGCCACCTTCGACCAGACAGTGGTGACCTGACCGTGGATCAGGCGGTCATCAATACGAGCAAGGGTAATGTTCATCAGAAATCCTCTTCGGCCGTTTCCAGATGCTTCCAGACGACACAGGTTTGTTGAGCAATGGTCGTCAGGTGTTCGCACAGTTCATCCACATTCATATTGCTTTGGTTGTCTACCAGTTCCAGCGCCAACGGCAGTGATAACCCGCTAATGACCCGTATCGCCGGATTGTGCATCGCCAGCGTCGCAGCGGCATTCCAGGGACTGCCACACTGCAAATCGACGGCAATCAGCCATTCATCGCCAGTGTGAATACTTACTAACTTTTTTAGCTTTTCCACAATGTCGCTGGCGTTCTCTCCGGGGACAAATGCCACGGCTTCAACGTTGGCATCACCGTAGACCATCTGTACCGATTCCAGCATGGCGCAGGCCAGTTTGCCGTGAGCACAGAAGATTGCATTGACCATAAAATCTCCTTAGCCGCGCGTTTTTCCGCCCGCAATGTTAGTGGTTACTCCGGTGATGTAACTGGCACGTTCAGATAATAGATAACAAACAAAATCAGCGACTTCGCTTAAGCGTCCTGAACGACCAATCGGGATCGCGTTCTTGGTGTAGCCCTCGCGCAGCTGTTCGACGGTGATGTTGCGGGTCCAGGCCAGCGCTTCTTCATACTCGGGGGTCCGCAGTCCGGTTTTTTCCAGAATGCCAGGTGCAATGCCAACTACACGGATGCCGTGTTTGCCCAACTCTTTCGACCAGGAACGGGTAAAGCTATTCAATGCGGCTTTGGTCGCGGCGTAACAGCTTTGACCTTCAGAACCTTCCAGTCCGCTTTCAGAAGAGACATTCACAATCACGCCGTTACGCTGTTTTACCATTTGGCGTGCCGCTGCCTGCGACATTAAGAACACACCTTTCTGGTTGATATTAACCATTTTTTCAAAAGCAGCTTCGTTGAGTTCGTATTGCCCGGCGGGTGCTTTTTCATCGACCAGCAGACGCGGAAAATTAACGCCAGCATTATTTACCAGCCCATCAATACGTCCGTAGCGTTGGATAATTTCAGCGACCGTATGATTAACCTCTTTAGCGCTGGAAATATCCGTTGGCCAGAAATGATACCCGTCATGGCTATCGTATTTACCTTCTCCGCCATGAATATCTGCCATTTGCACATTAGCGCCTTGCGCTAATAACTCCTCGACAATCGCCAGACCAATTCCGGATGCACCACCGGTAACAATAATGACTTTGCCCTGCAAGTTTAACCACGTTTGCATAATTAACTCCCGATTTCAGATAAGGGGACCCCACATAAAATTAATTATGTCAGGACCAATTAGAATTTATTTACTTCAACAATAATTCAGCGGTATGGCTGTTGGTGACTAAACAGTTAATATAACTTCCACGTAATGCGCCTAATATCCCACTGTATTTTTCTTCACCCATTGCAATGCTAATGGAGTAACGCGCCTGTTTTAATTTATTGGTTTCGATGGAGAGCGTCTTTTCACTCATATTGGTCTCTACGGTTACACCGTTGATATCGTAAAAGCGCGAGCAAATGTCTCCGGCGACCTGGCGAGCATGCAGGTCATCACTCTCTTCACTGCCGTAAAAAGCGTGCCAGTTGGCGCCATCACGTATCGCCGGAGATCCAATCCCGACCAGCGCGATGTCCAGATTATCCCAATAAGCGGAAATCGATTTAAAATGTCGTGACTGCATAATCCCGTTACGGATCAGCGGGTTTTCCAGCAGTGCCGGGAAATCTGCCAGGTGTGATTCCCCTTTGAGCTTTGCCGCAGCGCCGTAGGTCAGCGTATTGACGTGGTAGCGGCTTTCAAGTTTGCCGGATGGTCCGCCGATAATCGGCACACAGATCAGCTGGCGCGACTGGCTGGCAGGAGATAATCCTTCCACCAGTCCCCGTACCGCGCGGCCCCATGAGAACCCGATAATGTCCCCAGGTTCCAGTAAGCGTTCCAGCAACTGTGCGCCATGTGCGCCCATCATATTAAGTTGTTCATCTTCCTGCTCGCTATCGCAGGAGACTACGACCGCCTCTTTCAGGCCAAATTTCTGTTTTAGCTGCTGTTCCAGCCACAGATTTTCGTTGTAGTCGTAATTAATGGCGATGGTGACGATACCCTGCTCGCGTCCACGTTTTAGTAACCGGCTGATCGTGGTGCGATAAATACCCAGCTCGCGAGCTATTTGCGCTTGTGTCATATCCTGTTCGTAATACAGCTGCGCTATTTTTACGATCAGGCGGATATCATCGCTGTTTTCCGTCGCCATTTTTGGACTCCTGCACATTTGTGCAAATCACGAAATTGCCTTCTTGATCTGATATAACCCCATCTGTTCTCCATCTCAAAGCTATTTTCACTTATTTCATCGTCCTGAAATGACCGATTGTGTTGCACATTTGATGTGGTGATGGTGCGTTGTCGGCACAGATGTGCATGCCTCTCTAATGTATTGATTCTGCTTGTTTTCACTCAACAAAATTGCAGGGATGGAGCGCTGACACTTTTGTGTCAAAAGGTGTGACGGATCACAAATAGCGCGTGGGTAGTCGAACACGATTATTTTTTATCGTCCGCAAGGTAGGGTATATTTCGCTTTTAATACACAAAGTCATTCAAGTTGTATCAAGGCGGCAAGGGAGCGAACCCCCGGGAGCATAGATTGCTATGTGACCTGGGTGAGTGAGGGTAGCCAACGCAGAGACAGCTTGCAGGATGAAGTGTATACAGGAGAAATTATGCTGCCCGACTCATCTATCCGATTAAATAAATACATCAGTGAAAGCGGAATCTGCTCGCGTCGCGAGGCGGATCGCTTTATCGAACAAGGGAATGTCTTCCTGAATGGTAAACGCGCCACCATCGGCGATCAGGTGATGCCTGGCGACGTCGTAAAAGTAAATGGTCGGTTGATTGAGCCGCGTGAAGCGGAAGATCTGGTTTTTATCGCGCTGAACAAGCCGGTAGGGATTGTCAGCACCACGGAAGACAGCGAACGCGACAACATTGTTGATTTCGTGAATCACAGCAAGCGCGTGTTTCCAATTGGCCGTCTGGACAAAGATTCCCAGGGACTTATCTTTCTGACCAACCACGGCGACCTGGTGAATAAAATCCTGCGTGCCGGTAACGATCACGAAAAAGAGTATCTGGTGACGGTCGATAAGCCGGTCACTGATGACTTTATCCGTGGGATGGGGGCCGGTGTGCCCATTCTCGGTACCGTCACCAAAAAATGTAAGGTGAAGAAAGAAGCGCCGTTTGTGTTTCGCATTACGCTGATTCAGGGACTTAACCGTCAGATCCGTCGTATGTGCGAACACTTTGGCTATGAAGTTACCAAGCTTGAGCGTACGCGAATCATGAACGTTGGTTTGTCCGGCCTGCCGCTTGGTGAATGGCGCGACCTGACAGATGACGAACTGATCGATCTGTTCAAGCTGATTGAGAACTCGTCCTCAGAAGCCAAACCGAAGGCGAAAGCGAAGCCAAAAACCGCAGGCATTAAGCGTCCGGTGGTGAAAATCGAAAAATCAGCGGAGAAAGAAAAATCGCGCCCGGCGGCAAACGGTAAGCGTTTTACCTCTCCGGGGCGTAAGAAGAAGGGACGCTAACGTCTGCCGCGCGTCGGCGTATTTGCTGACCAGGAAAACGATGCTTCCGCATCCGGTTTATAGGCCTGCTTTTTCTTCAACTGGCGGGCTTTTTTAGCTTCTGCTTCGCGCAAGGCCATCAGTTTATCGATGTACTCTTTCTTGATGCTGTTGGTCTCTGCGTTGGTCAGCAGACGACCATGCGCAATGCGCGCGCGGTCGAGCAGCGTTTTCAGTTCACGCTGTTCGCGCTCGGTCATCTCTTTTTGGGTAATGCGGGGGAGTGCCATATGGGTGCCCTCTGTTAGCCGATATCCTCAGTGTACGGTAATCCAGAACCTGCTGATAGCGTCATGCATTGTATTATTCAGCAATACGTAATTTTCCGGCGAAGTCCTGCTGTGTATAGCCCGTTGTTCTGAATCGCTTGTCTGTGATGATGTTATCGATCTCTTTTAATGTGGCGATACACATCACACCGTCCTGGCCAAATTTTGTATGGTCGGCAAGAATTACCGACTTTTTACTCATAGCAATCATTGATTTGGCAACATAGGCTTCATCGAAGCTTTTCACCAGCACACCATGTTGAGGTGAAACACCGCCCGCGCCGATGAAGCAGATATCTGCGTGAATAGTGTTTATTTGCTGACAAACGGAAACGCCGAGATTGGCACGGAAATGGTAGTCATATTCACCACCTAATACATAAACGCGCGCTTTAAGATTATGTTCTTTGATTTTATCGGCAATTAAGGCTGAGTTGGTAATTACGGAATAGGCCAGAGGAGGTAATTGTTCGGCCAGAATAAGATTGGTGGTACAAGAATCAATGAATAAAGTATCGTGCTCGCTGACCATCCCGGCGGCAAGTTTACCAATTGCCATTTTCTCTTCGCGGTGTATATCAATCCGCGCGCCAAATTCATCTTCCTGAACAACCTGCTTTTTGACGGCTCCGCCGTGAATCTTAGTAATTTGCCCTTCAGACTCCAGAATGGAGAGGTCGCGGCGAATGGTCTCTGATGTGACTTTTAACGTTTCCGATAATTTGATAACCGTCACTTCACCGAATTTATTTAATTCATCGAGGATATGTTTTCTTCTTTTAATCGGGTTCATTATTTTCCGCCAACGTCGTGCTTTGGCGCATGGTAACTGGATGTGCAGAGCAACGCAACCACTCCAGCGCACAGACAAAACCCTCATCATCATTAGAGGCAGTCACATAGCTGGCTTGTCGTTTTACTGCCTCAGGTGCATTCCCCATTGCAATACCAATGCCGGCGGCGGAAAACATACTGATATCGTTTTGCTGGTCGCCAATCGCCGCAACCTTTTCTGCTGTTATATTTAGCTGGCGCATTAACATGCTAATAGCATAACCTTTATTTATTTCGCTGCGTTGGATATCAATGTAATTCTCCCCAGTGATAGTCGCTGTATAGCCATAAGGCAATTTATTATTCACTTCTGCACATAGTGCATTTATTTTTAACTGCTCGGTAACGAGTGTGATTTTATAAATATCCTGCCGATTTAAAATATTTCCAGGCGCTGCCAAAATAAGTGGTAATTCAAATAAACGGGCTTCATAAGTTGTCCATGGCGCAATCTGTTGGTCGCAACGATGATAAATAGCATCGGCGCTAAAAAAGTGATGAGGACAGAGGGAAAGCGAAATATGCCGGTCAATATCCCGAAGATTCATACAAGAGAGCGCTGCAGTATGAATATTGTGCTGCTGCGCCATCTCGAGGATCTGACCTCCGTTGAAGCCTGCGCACCAGCCAAACAGCGTATTAACCTGCTGCTGCTGTAGCAGGCGCATCATAGAGGAGACCGGTCTGGCGGAACAGGCGGCCAGCAGGCCACCGCGCTGGTGGAATTCAATGAGTGCCTGACGTGTGCGTGGACTGATTGTCTTTTGCGAAGTCAGTAGTGTTCCATCCAGATCGGTGACCAGTAACATGCTTATTTCCCTTAATCTCAATGCGCAATAAACGGCGTGACAGCCTCTTTGGCGGCGTTGCAGACCATATTGTCGATTGCCGTACCGACGACCAGAATATTGACCCCGGTATCCTTAAACGCTTTGGCATTGGCGAGGTTAATTCCGCCTTCCGCCAGCGTCGGCACGCTTACCGCGCCGACCAGCGCCCACAGGCGATCTTTAATGGCTTGCGGAATATCACCTGCGGCTACGCCTTCGTAGCTCATACCGGTCATTAAACCAATCATGTCGACGCCTATCTCCTGCATCCGTTTTGCTACGCTGGCGACCTCTTCCGGAGTACGCGCAGGAATACCGAAAGTATGCAGGTCATCCGGGTGACCAATATAAGCATCAACGGTCAGGCCATACTGATGGGCGAGATTAACGATGTCCTGTAGATCGTCCCAGTCGGATTTATGGGTGTGTAAGCCATCGGCACCAGCACGGGCAATCTCCAGTATCTCTGTTTCCGTGAGCGGGACCGGTAACGTTTCGGTAAAGCCACCTGCGATACCGACAGTAATGAAGATATCGTCAGGAACCACATTACGTACGCCATGTACTGCTTCGGCCATCTGGCTGTTAGTAATTTCGTGGCGGATTTGTTCCGCCGCGTGCATGTTGCTCACCCCCTTATGCCCACGCGCCAGCGCCAGTGCGGGATGGTTCGGTTCGAGCAGCTTAACGCCCGCCTCACATACTGCCTTTGCCAGACGCGCATCGTCGCCGGTTATCCCTGTGCTGAGGATGGTCTGCCCGCCGTGCAGCGTGATGGCATCTTTCACTTTCTGTAACGCTTTAGCGCGTTTTTTATTCATATCGCCTTTAAACATGGTGTACCTCTGGTGTTGGTGCATTAATTAATGGGCTGACGCGGTAGATTCTTTCTGTGCTACAGCCTTAAAACGGTTGGCAATAATGGTGGAAATACAGGTCAGGCCCATGACGGTAACCATCACAATCGCCATTTGCAGCGCATTGCTGGATAAGAACGGAGAGGCAAATGCGGGGACATAAGCCACGCCTTTAACGTTAAAGAAACCCAGCATCATGCCGCCCAGACCGGCCCAAACGATTGCTGAACCAAAGACAATTTTGTTGGCAAACATGAACGGATAGGCCGATTCAACGAAGGTCCCAAAGCCGAGGTTGATAAGCAGGCCGGGTGTCGCGACGGCAGCTTCGCTTTTTTCTCGTGGTGCGATGACGTTAGCCAGGTTGATTCCTGCAGCAACCATCACCAGGCCTACCATATCGACAGCGCCGAGGAAGCTGACTCCGGATTTTTCCATTTCCAGGAGCACCAGCGGCAGAATGACTGCGTGATAGACTCCCCCCAGAATAGCTGGCCAGATAACCAACCCAGCCAGCAGGCCGGCAAGAATAGGGCTGAAGGCCAGCGTGGTTTCGATAGCCAGTTTGATGTAATTACCTGCTGACAGCGCCAGTGGACTCAGCAGATAGTGCATGATTAAGCCAGCGGCCAGGCCCGAGATCCCACCCGCTACAATGTTGACGGTGGTCATCGGAAAGCGCCAATTCAGGCATAGTTCAAACAGCCAACGAACGAAAATCCCGGCCATCAAACCACCGATGATCCCGCCAATCAGACCACCTTCGACGGAAAGCACCCCGGCGACCACCCCGGCAACAATAGAGACTTCATCCAGTTCCGAAATCTGTTTTGCTGCGAGAACCGCAACTAAAACCGGCAGGCCCTTCAGCAGAATTTCAAATATATCGTTGAGTTTTTCCAGGCCAGGAATGTGACTGAGTGCGAGCACGATTGCCATAGCGATAAAGCCCGGCAGCGCAGGGATCATTATGCTGCGAATATTGAAGCGCTTAAGCAGACTTTTTCCAGAACCGCCCTGTGAAGGAGAAGCACTGCCCAACTGTGGTTTGTATTTAACACCCCAGTGCTTACACAGTGATGCGATGAAGGAAACTGCGCGGGTTCGACTGGTGGTACCCGTCGTGCCCGATGTTGCGACGACATTTGCCCCCTTTGCCGCCACTAGCGCCATTGAGGTCCCGCCGGTGCCAACAATCGGTGTTTTCATTTCAACAGCTGCGGCAAAGACAGCCTGGTTGGCCTTCACCGGATCGGCGCTCATCACGATGATCCCGTCGATCTCACCGTTACGGATCATCTCAGCAATCCTGAAATCGCTCTCAACTACCGAGTCGTTCACTTCTGAAAGTTTGCCCTGAAATATCCTTTGTGGTTTTTGTTGGTTTTCTGTGGTTAGTGCAAATACCGACGCTGGCGTGTGAGCTTTGGCAACGTCCATTGAGGCTTCTGCCGCAATGAACTGCACAGCGGCAACTTCAACTCCTGCGGCTTCGCACTGCTGGTAAATTTCCTGGAGTAGCTTTTTTGGTTCAGCGCCACCCAGGTTGTAGAGGTTGCCTCCACTGCTTCCAATAATCGCAATTTTTTTCATAGCGGCCTCGAAGATAGGGTAAGGGTTTATCTGTGTTGTAGTGGAATCATATTCCCAATTAAAACAAACCAAATCAACATGCGAAAAATGATTTAACTGGGATTTGAAACGGGTTTATTTGTATATTTGATTGAAATATAACAATTAAATAATTATTTTGTTTTGTGTTGATATTTGTTGTTTTGTGATGAGAGTCAAATGCAGGTAGGGAGAAATGGAGGATGCCTCCTCCATTTATGAAGATTAGTGTTGTTTTACTGCGTGTGGTTTCTCTTCAATCGGCTTGCCGGACCAGTAGCCTGCCAGCAGCGAACCGGAAAGGTTGTGCCAGACGGAGAACAACGCACCAGGCAGGGCAGCGAGCGGGCCAAAGTAGATCTTGCCCAGCGCAGCGGCAAGTCCTGAATTCTGCATGCCCACTTCGATAGCCAACGTACGGCAGGTTGACTCGTCGAAACCAAACAATTTTCCACCCCAGTAGCCGCCGAGCAGGCCAATGGTGTTATGCAGGATTACGGCGATAATCACCACAAAGCCGACCGACGCAATGTGCGAGGCAGAACCCGCCACGACGGCGCTGATGATCGCCAGAATGCACACCATAGAAAATGCGGGCAGATAGGGTTCCACGGCTTTTACGACGCGTGGGAACAGATGGTGAATGACCAACCCCAACGCAATCGGAATGACCACGATCTGCAGAATACTCAGCAGCATACCCATCACATCTACCTGGATATGCGCATCGACATACAGTCGCGTCAGCAGCGGAGTGGCTACAACACCGACCAACGTTGAAACCGATGAAATAGTCACAGAGAGGGCCACATCGCCTTTCGCCAGATAGATCATAACGTTTGATGCTGTTCCGCTGGCGACGCTACCGACCAGCACCATCCCTGCGGACAGTTCCGGCGGCATATTAAATGCCAGCGCTAAAATCCATGCGGCGAGCGGCATCACCAGATAGTGCAGGAAAATACCCGCCGCGACTGGTGCAGGACGTGAGAGTACGCGTTTAAAGTCGTCTACCTTCAGGTGAACGCCCATACCGAACATGATCAGCATCAGTAACGACGGCACGAATGGCCCGACAGGCGTAAAGGTGGTGGGCGTGTAATACGCAACAACAGAGAGCAGCAGTGCCCATAACGGGAACAGCCGCGTGAGAGTAGCGAGCATGTTATATTCCTTGCGATTGAAATGTGTTGTTATAAAAAAGCCGGGTTCGAGCCCGGCTATCGTTATTGTTTATTGCGTGATGAAATTTTATTCAAACAAATTATGGTGCAGCTTCTGTACCACTTGTTCGGCTTCAGTACCGGGCACCAGGAAGCACAGGTTATGGCTGGATGCGCCGTAGCAAATCATGCGGATGTTGAACGGTTCCAGTACGCCGAACACCTCTTTACCCACGCCACAGGCTTTGGACAGGTCGTTGCCAATCAGTGCCACCAGCGCCAGGCCTTCTTCCACTTCAACCCGACACAGGGCAGACAGTTCCATCAGCAGAGACTGTGTTAACAGTGTATCGCCGGTGGAGGTGGAGCCTGTAGTATCCAGCGTCAGCGCCACGCTGACTTCGGATGTGGTAATCAAATCTACCGAGATATTGTGGCGTGCCAGGATGCCGAACACTTCCGCTAAAAAGCCGCGAGAGTGCAGCATATTCAGGCTATGCAGCGTTAGCAGCGTTTGCTTACGGCGCAGTGCCAGCGCCCGGAACAGCGGTGGATTCGCGGTTTTATTGCATACCAGCGTACCGCCTGCTTTTGGATCCTTACTGGAGCCAACAAACACCGGGATATCGCTACGCACGGCTGGCAACAACGTTGCCGGGTGCAGCACTTTCGCGCCAAAGGTCGCCATTTCTGCGGCCTCTTCAAAGGCGATTTCATCAATACGCTGCGCCGCCGGAACAACGCGCGGATCGGTCGTGTAAATGCCTGGAACATCGGTCCAGATATCGACGCGCGTGGCGTGCAGCGCTTCGGCCAGCAGGGCAGCCGTATAATCGCTCCCGCCGCGCCCCAACGTGGTGGTGCGGCCTTTGCCTTCACTGCCGATAAAGCCCTGAGTAATCACCAGACCTTCGCTCAGACGTGGGGCCAACTGGAGCGTTGCCAGTTCGGCTAGCGCCGCGACGTCAGGCTCTGCGCGGCCAAAACGATCGTTGGTGCGCATCACTTTACGTACGTCAAACCACTGCGCCTGCACGTTGCGCTCACGCAGGATCTCGACGAACAGCAGGGTAGACATCAGTTCACCGTGGCTGACCAGTTCGTCGGTCAGCGCGGTTGAGGTCGCCAGTGACGCCGCTTCTGCCAGCGTGGTGATGTTTTCCAGCAGACGTTCGATCTCTTCACGGATCACGTTTGGATAACGCAGGCGTTCCAGAATATTGAACTGAATTTGACGAATGGCATCGAGTTTTTCGAAGCGCGCGGTTGGCTCCAGCCCTTCAGCCAGTGCGACCAGCAGGTTGGTGATTCCCGCAGAAGCGGAAAGTACCACTACACGGACGTTAGCATCAGAAAGCACTACATCAGCGCTGCGATTCATGGCATCAAAATCCGCCACGCTGGTACCGCCAAATTTGGAGACAACTACATCAGTCATAACTACCTCGTGTCAGGGAATGAATAGAGCGACCATGGCACATAAGGCAGAACAGAAACCGGTGCAGGCGCAAATGCAAATACCGTATTTATAAATAAAATGTGTAGCTTGCACTGTCAACGCTGGGATTATGCGGATTTTTCATGCTGCAACTGCGTTGAGTAACGGTACTAATAACAACGCTGATAACCGCTATACTTTTTAGCCACGTTTGGCGGATGCCCTGGCAATGGCATTAAAACAATCACACTTTTCTGTGACTGGCGTTACAATCGATCTCAGTCACAATTCTCAAAATCAGAAGAGTATTGCTAATGAAAAACATCAATCCAACGCAGACCTCAGCCTGGCAGGCACTACAAAAACACTTTGAAGAAATGAAAGACGTTACTATCGCGGATCTTTTCGCGAAAGATAGCGATCGTTTCACTAAGTTTTCCGCGACGTTTGACGATTTGATGCTGGTGGATTTCTCCAAAAACCGCATCACTGAAGAGACGCTGGCTAAACTGCAGGATCTGGCGAAAGAAACCGATTTGGCGGGCGCCATCAAGTCCATGTTCTCCGGTGAGAAAATCAACCGCACTGAAGACCGTGCCGTGCTGCACGTGGCGCTGCGCAACCGTAGCAATACGCCTATCATCGTTGACGGCAAAGATGTCATGCCGGAAGTGAATGCTGTGCTGGAGAAGATGAAATCCTTCTCTGAAGCGATCATCTCCGGAAGCTGGAAAGGCTATACCGGTAAAGCCATCACTGATGTAGTAAACATCGGTATCGGCGGTTCTGACCTCGGCCCGTTCATGGTGACCGAAGCGCTGCGTCCGTACAAAAATCACCTGAACATGCACTTTGTGTCTAACGTCGATGGTACGCACATTGCCGAAGTGCTGAAGAAAGTGAACCCAGAAACCACGCTGTTCCTGGTCGCTTCCAAAACCTTCACCACCCAGGAAACCATGACCAACGCCCACAGCGCGCGCGACTGGTTCCTGGCGACCGCAGGCGACAACAAGCACGTTGCCAAACACTTCGCTGCGCTTTCCACTAACGGTAAAGCGGTTGGCGAGTTCGGTATTGATACTGCCAATATGTTCGAGTTTTGGGACTGGGTAGGCGGTCGTTACTCCCTGTGGTCTGCAATCGGTCTGTCCATCATCCTGTCCGTAGGCTTCGACAACTTTGTTGAGCTGCTCTCCGGTGCGCATGCGATGGACAAACACTTCTCCACCACTCCGGCTGAGAAAAACCTGCCGGTGCTGCTGGCGCTGATCGGTATCTGGTACAACAACTTCTTCGGTGCCGAAACCGAAGCGATTCTGCCGTATGACCAGTATATGCACCGTTTCGCGGCTTACTTCCAGCAGGGCAACATGGAATCCAACGGTAAATACGTTGACCGTAACGGCAATGCGGTGGATTACCAGACTGGCCCAATCATCTGGGGTGAGCCGGGTACTAACGGCCAGCATGCGTTCTACCAGCTGATCCACCAGGGCACCAAAATGGTTCCATGCGATTTCATCGCGCCGGCCATCACCCACAACCCGCTGTCGGATCACCATCCGAAACTGCTGTCTAACTTCTTCGCGCAAACCGAAGCGCTGGCATTCGGTAAATCTCGTGAAGTGGTTGAGCAGGAATACCGCGACCAGGGTAAAGATCCGGCAACGTTGGACCACGTTGTGCCGTTCAAAGTGTTCGAAGGTAACCGCCCAACGAACTCCATCCTGCTGCGCGAAATCACCCCGTTCAGCCTGGGTGCGCTGATTGCACTGTACGAACACAAAATCTTCACTCAGGGCGCTATCCTGAATATCTTCACCTTTGACCAGTGGGGCGTTGAGCTGGGCAAACAGCTGGCGAACCGCATTCTGCCAGAGCTGAAAGATGGTTCAGAAGTGAGCAGCCACGACAGTTCTACCAACGGTTTGATTAACCGTTATAAGTCCTGGCGTGCCTGATAGCACACACTTGTAGGCCGGATAAGGCGTTTAGCCGCATCCGGCATTAATGAAATAAAAAGCCGATATTAATATCGGCTTTTTTGTAAGAATGCTCCAGGATATCTACGTTTTAACTTCATACCTTAATTGAGCTTAATCCTAAAATAACTTTATTAATGTTATTCAATTTCTTATTTTTTCGGATTTACCGGATGTTGCATTTTAATTTTTATATTTTAATTTGTTGATTTAGTTGTCTTTATTGTATTTTTTAATCATTTTTCCTTTCGTTATCTAATTATCCTAAATTCCCGCATGGCGTAATTTGCACACTTTGGTTTGTGTATACTCGATCTCGCCCGAAATTCTTTTGGGTAAATCTCCATTCATACAATGAAGGGAATTTTTAATGAAAAAAGTTCTGTATGGCCTGTGGGCTATATCTGCGCTTGCGGCGACTTCTGTCTATGCTGCCCCCGTTCAGGTGGGTGAGGCGGCAGGGTCGGCTGCCGCGTCGGTTTCGGCAGGAAGTTCCTCCGCAACCAGCGTGAGCACCGTAAGTTCTGCAGTGGGGGTCGCCCTGGCGGCGACCGGTGGTGGCGATGGTTCTAATACCGGAACTACAACCACTACAACCACCAGTACCCAGTAATAAAGGTACGTTTAATTCTAACCACACTTCGGTGTGGTTATTTTGGAATTGCCAAAAGTCTGTGGGATTTGTAGACCGGGTAAGCGTCGCGCCACCCGGCAATAATGCGGAGAAACGTCGTGAAGCGACCAGCGCTCATAATGGTTTGCCTGTTACTGCAGGCGTGCTCAGCCACCACCGAAGGGTTGGGACATTCGCTGTGGGATAGCGTGTTTGGTACTCCCGGCGTACAGATGACGGACGATGAAATCCAAAATATGCCCTACGCCAGCCAGTATATGCAGCTAAACGGCGGCCCCCAGCTGTTTGTGGTACTCGCGTTTGCGGAAAACGGACAGCAGAAATGGGTGACTCAGGATCGGGCTATTCTCGTCACGCAGCATGGGCGCATTGTGAAAACGCATCTCGGCGGGGATAACCTAATCGAGGTGAATAATCTGGCGGCAGACCCACTCATCAAACCCAATCAGATAGTTGATGGCGCAACATGGACCCGCACGATGGGCTGGACCGAGCATCAGCAGGTACGCTATGCCACCGCACGCTCGGTTTTCACATGGGATGGCGCAGACACCATCAAGGTCGGCAACGATGACACGCCGGTACGGATCCTCGATGAAGAGGTAACCACCGATCAAACGCGCTGGCATAACCGCTACTGGATCGACAGTGAAGGGCAGATTCGCCAGTCGGTACAGTATATTGGCGCGCATTACTTCCCGGTGAAAACCACGCTGATTAAGGCGGCAAAATCATGATCAAACGAGCCGTTATGGCGCTGCTGTTGAGCCTGAGCGCGGCGTCTGTTTTTGCTGCGGGCAGCGTTAAGGTCTTTACCTCCGCCAGCGAAGAGCCAAAAACGCTGACCGGGGCCGAACATCTGCTCGACCTGGTCGGACAGCCGCGGTTGAGCAATAGCTGGTGGCCAGGCGCGGTTATTAGCGAAGAGCGGGCAACGACGGAGGCGGGACGTCAGCAGCAGGCATTACTGGCTCGCCTGGCGACGCTGGTCGCTGAAGAAAGCGGTGACGATGCTGCCGCTATCAACGCATTACGCCAGCAAATTCAGGCGTTGAAGGTGACCGGCAGGCAGATGATTAATCTTGACCCGGATGTTGTGCGCGTCAGCGAGCGAGGCAACCCGCCGTTGCAGGGCAATTACACGCTGTGGGTCGGAGCGCAGCCAACGCATATCACGCTGTTTGGCCTGCTAAGCCATCCGGGTAAACAACCGTTTATGCCCGGGCGTGATGTTGCCAGTTATCTCGATGGGCAAAGTCGGCTCAGCGTCGCGGATCGTAGCTTCGCCTGGGTTATCTATCCCGACGGGCGCACGCAAAAAGTACCGGTCGCTTACTGGAACAAACGTCACGTTGAGCCGATGCCCGGCAGCATCATTTATGTCGGACTCTCTGATGCTGTCTGGAGCAGCACCCCGGATGAAATTAATGCCGACATTCTTCGCACCCTGACCCAGCGGATACCCGAATAATGAGAAAAACTTACCTGCTCAGCTTACTGGCGCTGGGTGTAAGCGTTGCCTGCCATGGTGAAACCTGGCCCGCGCCCATTGGGCCTTCCCAGTCCGATTTTGGCGGCGTGGGGCTGCTGCAAACCCCAACCGCACGCATGGCGCGCGAGGGCGAAATGAGCCTCAACTACCGTGATAACGATCAGTACCGCTATTACTCTGCGTCGGTGCAGCTCTTCCCGTGGCTGGAAACCACGCTGCGCTACACCGATGTGCGTACCAAACAATACAGTAGCGTGGAGTCGTTTTCTGGCGATCAGACTTATAAGGATAAAGCTTTTGATCTCAAACTGCGGCTGTGGGAAGAGAGCTACTGGATGCCGCAGGTGGCGGTTGGCGCGCGGGATGTTGGCGGAACCGGCCTGTTCGATGCGGAGTATATTGTGGCGAATAAAGCCTGGGGGCCGTTTGATTTCTCGCTTGGTCTGGGCTGGGGATATCTCGGGACCAGCGGCAACGTCAGCAATCCGTTTTGCTCATACAGCGATAAATTCTGCTATCGCGATAACAGCTACAAGCAGGCCGGTTCTATTGACGGCAGCCAGATGTTCCACGGCCCGGCATCGCTGTTTGGCGGCGTCGAGTATCAGACACCCTGGCAGCCGTTGCGTCTGAAACTGGAGTATGAGGGAAACAATTACCAGCAGGATTTTGCGGGCAAGCTGGATCAGAAGAGCAAGTTTAACGTCGGCGCTATTTATCGCGCCACCGATTGGGCCGACGTTAACCTCAGCTATGAGCGCGGGAACACCTTTATGTTTGGGGTCACGCTGCGGACTAACTTCAACGATCTGCGGCCAAACTATAACGACAACGCCCGCCCGAAATATCAGCCACAGCCGCAGGATGCCATCCTGCAACACTCGGTGGTGGCGAATCAACTAACGCTGCTGAAATATAACGCCGGACTGGCCGATCCTAAAATTCAGGTGCAGGGCGATACGCTGTATGTGACCGGTGAACAGGTGAAATATCGTGATTCGCGCGAAGGGATCGAACGTGCCAACCGGATCGTGATGAACGATATTCCCGACGGGATCCGCACGATCCGTATTACGGAAAATCGTCTTAACTTACCGCAGGTGACGACCGAAACGGAGGTTTCCAGCCTCAAGCGTCATCTGGAAGGCGAACCGTTGGGCCATGAAACCCAGCTGGCGCAAAAACGCGTTGAGCCTGTGGTGCCGAAAACGACCGAGCAGGGCTGGTATATCGATAAGTCACGCTTCGATTTCCACATCGATCCGGTGCTTAACCAGTCGGTGGGCGGCCCGGAAAACTTCTATATGTATCAGTTGGGCGTGATGGGAACGGCGGATTGGTGGGTTACCGATCACCTGCTGACCACCGGGAGTTTGTTCGCCAACCTCGCCAATAACTATGACAAATTTAACTACACCAACCCGCCGCAGGATTCGCATTTGCCACGAGTGCGTACCCATGTGCGCGAGTATGTGCAAAACGATGTCTACGTGAATAACCTGCAGGCCAACTACTTCCAGTCACTCGGAAACGGGTTCTACGGACAGGTTTATGGTGGCTATCTGGAAACCATGTACGGCGGAGCGGGGGCAGAAGTGCTGTATCGTCCGCTGGACAGCAGCTGGGCGTTGGGTGTTGATGCCAACTACGTGAAACAGCGTGACTGGCGTAGCGCGCAGGATATGATGAAATTCACCGACTACAGCGTGAAGACCGGGCATTTGACGGCGTACTGGAATCCGTCATTCGCTCAGGATGTACTGGTGAAAGCCAGCGTGGGCCAGTATCTGGCGGGAGATAAGGGCGGAACGCTGGAAGTGGCGAAGCGCTTTGACAGCGGCGTTGTGGTCGGCGGCTATGCGACCATCACCGACGCCTCGCCGGATGAGTACGGAGAGGGTGATTTTACCAAAGGGGTGTACGTATCCGTGCCGCTGGATCTGTTCTCGTCTGGCCCGACCCGCAGCCGTGCGGCGATTGGCTGGACGCCGTTAACGCGTGATGGCGGCCAGCAGCTTGGACGTAAGTTTGGTCTGTACGACATGACCAGCGACAGAAGTGAGAACTTCCGGTAATACGCGATCGCCTGGTGCGCAGAGCTTACCGGGCCGTAGGCCGGATAAGGCAAAGCCGCCATCCGGCAAGGACCTTCTGGAGAACAAAAAATAAACAAAAAATGTAGATCTCTGTCACATTTTTGCGTTATACAGGAACCTCGCCACTGAGTAAGAGGTGCTGTTATGACGTCGCTATCTCGTCCGCGCGTGGAGTTTATCTCCACCATCTTACAGACCGTGTTGAATCTGGGGCTGCTGACTCTGGGCCTGATCCTGGTTGTATTCCTCGGGAAAGAAACGCTGCATCTGGCGGATGTGCTGTTCGCGCCGGAACAAACCAGCAAGTATGAGCTGGTGGAAGGGCTGGTGGTTTACTTCCTCTACTTTGAATTTATCGCGCTGATTGTGAAGTACTTTCAGTCAGGGTTTCACTTTCCGTTGCGCTATTTTGTCTATATTGGGATCACCGCGATTGTGCGGTTGATCATCGTCGATCATAAAGCACCGATGGATGTACTGATCTATTCCGCGGCGATCCTGCTGCTGGTGATCACCCTGTGGCTGTGTAATTCCAAACGGCTGAAGCGAGAGTAAAAGACAACACGCCGCAATCGGGCCGCGGCGTGTTGCAGGTCAGGATTACTGCGCAGAGGCAGGCTGGGTTTTCTCTGCGGCGGGTTCCCACAGTTCTTCAAGTTCTTCCAGCGTTTTGCCTTTGGTTTCCGGTACAAACTTCCACATAAACAGCGCCGCCAGAATACCCATACAACCGTAAATCCAGTAGGAGAAACCGTTGTGGAAATGGGAAACCAGCCACGAATTTTTGTCCATCATCGGGAAGGTCCAGGAGACGAAGTAGTTCGCCAGCCATTGAGCGGCAACGGCAATGGCGAGCGCTTTGCCACGAATCGCATTGGGGAAGATTTCTGCCAGCAACACCCAGCAAACCGGTCCCCAGGACATGGCGAATGCGGCGACGTAAAACAGCATCGACAGCAGAGCAACCAGCCCGGAAGCCTGGGTATAAAACGCGGTACCGAGGCTGAACATACCGATGGCCATGCCCAGAGCGCCAATAATCTGCAGTGGTTTGCGACCAAATTTATCCACCGTCATGATAGCCAGCACGGTGAAGCTCAGGTTGATCACGCCAACAATGATGGTCTGTAACAGCGCCACATCGGTGCTGGCTCCCAGCGTTTTAAACACCTCCGGGGCGTAGTAGAGCACGACGTTAATACCGACGAATTGCTGGAAGATAGACAGCATTACGCCGATGACGATAACGCCTGCGCCAAACATCAGCAGGCGACCGCCGGTTTTACGACCATGTTCCAGAGACTGATTGATCCCCTGCATGGCCTGGGTGGCGAGGGCGCTGCCCATAATTTTGCGCAGAATACCTTCCGCCTGCTCGTGTCTGCCACGTGCCATCAGCCAGCGCGGGCTTTCTGGTACGGTGTACAGCAGCAGTAAAAACAGCAGGGCGGGAATACTTTCGGACGCAAACATATAGCGCCAGCCATCGGTATTCAGCCAGTTGGCGTCGCCTGAACGTGCGATAAAATAGTTAACGCAATACACTAACAGTTGACCAAAAATAATGGCGAACTGGTTAAATGACACCAGTTTCCCGCGAATGTGTGCGGGCGCCAGTTCTGCAATATACATTGGTGAGAGCATTGAAGCTAAACCTACGCCAATACCCCCAATGATACGATAAATAACAAATTCGGGAACGTATCCGGCTAAATAAACGGGTACGGCGTTATCTGGGTTAATAGTCGTAAAACCTAATTCTGGCCAGGCGGAACCAATACCGGAAATAAAGAACAGCAGAGCCGCGATTTTCAGCGAGTCCCGGCGGCCAAACCGGTTACTACAATAGCCGCCCAGGGCACCCCCGATGATGCAGCCTATCAACGCACTGGCGACGCAAAAGCCCAACAGCGAGTTGGCGGCGGATTCACTTAAATGTTGTGGGGCGACAAACACGGTATTCAGGGATTCTACCGTTCCGGATATGACCGCAGTGTCGTAGCCGAATAATAGCCCTCCTAACGTTGCCACTAATGTAATCGAAAAAATATAACTGGAATTATATTGAGAGTTCATTCAGACCTGCCTTAGAGGATACAGCTCTTTTGATCAGTGCCGTGATGTTGAATTTAACAGGCAGGGAAGACAATTATCATTTTTTACATTGCAATTACGTTTTGTCTTTTCTGTGATCTTAATTCTGTTTGATTTATCTATATTCAGACAGGAAATAGAATTGCAGTGATGGAGAGCACGAAAGGAAATAATCGTAACAGTGATGCAAAATAACATAAAAAAAGGGCGCTCCGTAGAGCGCCGAATAACAGTCACAGGTTGGGATAACATAAGTTGAGGGTTGCAGTGGCATTGCCCGTTGCCGGGCAGGTACTTCGGTAAAACTTAACCTTTCACACCACCCGCGGTCAGACCGTTGACTAGCCAGCGCTGCGCCAGCAAGAACACCAGAGTGATCGGAATGGCTGAAAGTACAGCCGCGGCGGCAAAGTCGCCCCACAAATAGTTCTGTGGGTTGAGGTACTGCTGCATACCTACCGCAAGGGTATAGCTGTTCACATCACGCAGCAGCAGTGACGCGACCGGTACTTCGGTAATAGCGGCAATGAAAGACAGAATAAACACGACCGCCAGAATCGGAACGGAAAGCGGCAGCAGCACCAGGCGGAATGCCTGCCACGGCGTAGCGCCATCCAGCGCGGCCGCTTCTTCCAGTGAACCGTCGATAGTTTCGAAATAGCCCTTTATCGTCCATACATGCAGCGCAATACCGCCGAGGTAGGCGAAGATCACGCCGCCGTGCGTGTTCAGGCCGATAAACGGAATGTACTGGCCCAGGCGATCAAACAAAGCATACAACGCGACCAGAGACAGCACCGCCGGGAACATCTGGAAAATCAGCATCCCTTTCAGCAGGGTTGCTTTGCCCGGGAAACGCATACGAGCAAAGGCGTAAGCACAGGTAGTGGAAAGCGTCACGATACCGATCGCGGTAATGCTGGCCACTTTCACCGAGTTCCACAGCCATAACAGTACCGGGAACGGCGGTGGCGTCACACGGCCATCCGCGTGTTCAACGCTAAAGCCCAGCGCCAGTTTCCAGTGTTCCCAGGAGATGTTTTCCGGGATCAGGCTGCCGGTGGCAAAGTTACCTTCGCGCAGCGAGATAGCGATAACCATCAGCAGCGGGAACATGATCGCCGCGATAAAAATCAGCAGCCCTAAGTGCGTTGCGAATAAACGTAACTTCTGAGATTTGGGTTGAACCATAGCCATAATATTTTTACTCCCCTTGATACCGCTCCAGGCTATTTTGCTTGCCATTTTGAACTCGGGCAGTGCTCAGAATCCTCACGTACTACGTGTACGCTCCGGTTCTTCCGCGCTGGCCGAGCTCAAACTGCCCGCGCCAATGACGCCTGGTTATTCCAATTAATCAAACTTCATACGTGTGGCTTTCAGGTTCACAATCGCCAGCGCACCAACCAGCAGGAAGATCAGCGTAGCAATCGCCGCCGCCAGACCGAAGTCCTGACCACCGCCGCCTTCAAAGGCGATACGGTAGGTGTAGCTCACGAGCAGGTCGGTATAACCGGCTGGTGTGGTGGTACCAAGACGGTCCGGACCACCGTTGGTCAACAGCTGAATCAGCACGAAGTTGTTAAAGTTAAAGGCGAAGCTGGCGATCATCAGCGGCGTCAGCGGCTTAATCAACAGCGGTAGCGTTATCTTAAAGAAGTTCTGGAACGGACCTGCGCCATCCATCGCCGAGGCTTCATACAGGTCGTCAGGAATCGCTTTCAGCAGACCCATGCACAGGATCATCATGTATGGATAACCGAGCCAGGTGTTGACGATAATAATCATCGAACGCGCGGTGGTTGGATCGCTGAACCAGGCCGGTTTGATGCCAAACAGCGCGCTCAGCATCATGTTGATTTCACCAAAGCTCTGGTTGAATAAGCCCTTGAAAATCAGAATCGAGATAAACGACGGTACGGCATACGGAAGAATCAGCAGGACGCGGTAAATCGCTTTGCCTTTGAGAGACTCCCACTGTACGAGACAGGCCAGCACCATGCCCACGGCAACGGTCAAAATAACGGTCAGTACCGAGAAGACCACCGTCCAGACGAAGATGGCGAAGAACGGTTTCTGGATGCCTTCGTCGGTAAACACGCGGGTGAAGTTATCCCAGCCGATGGCAACGGTGTAGCCCGGGCTGAGTTTTTCGCTACCCCAGCTACCGTCAGCGTTAATCGCCTGATAATAACCAATATTGTTGTTGGCGCGGTATTTTACGCCGCTCTGGCTGTTGGTGAGCGTGCCGTCTTCAGCGAGCGTATAAAGTGGCTGCGTGCCGGAAAACTGGCGCAGCGAACTCATGGTAACTTTGCTTTCATCCGGCAGGATGGCGGTCAATTGGGTAAGCGCCTGGCGATTCTGCGTGATGATACGCAGTGTTGCACGTTCGCCTGCCGGCAGCGCCTCGGCTTCTTTCAGTTGCAGTTTCTGCTCGCCGCCAAATTTAAAAGCGTCAGAAAGGTAATTCTTGCCGGTTTCACCGTCGGTGAGGGCCAGTTGCCACTCATCACCCGCCGGATACAGGCCAAAGTTGTAGGTTTTCCCAGCCTGATACGAACGATCCATCAGGACTTCCTGAGCGCGTTCAAAGGTCAGCTGGTTGGTACTGCTGTAGTTGGTAAAGGCAATGGCGATCGTACAAATCAACGGAAACAGGACAAACAGCCCCATACCGGCAACGCCCGGGTAAACATAGCGCCAGGCATAGGCTTTACGGTTAGCGAAAATATACAGGCCAGCAGAGCTTAAAATCAGCGTCATGATGGCAAACAGGTACTCCCCCTGAGCGTACATCAAAACAACAAGGTAACCGACCAGCAGCCCAAGCAGACCCATCACTGACCATTTCAGCGTGTCGCTTTGCCACCAGTGTTTCTTTTTAATGACATCCATGGGGATCTTCCTCTACAACATTGAACATCTGTCGGCAAAAGTGCCTGATGGCGCTGCGCTTATCAGGCCTACGGTGAGTTGTAGGCCGGATAAGGCATTTATGCCGCCATCCGGCACGTGTGCTACAGCACTACTTGGTGATACGACCCTGCGCGTCTTTCAGTGCGGCATCGACGGTCTGACGGCCGCTGGCTGCGTTGATCACTGCGGTACGAACGGCATACCAGAATGCGGACATCTGTGGGATGTTCGGCATGATTTCGCCTTTCTGGGCGTTATCCATAGTGGCGGCGATACGTGGGTCTTTCGCTAACTGATCCTGGAAGGATTTCAGCGCAACGGCGCCCAGCGGTTTGTCCTTGTTCACTTCATCCAGACCCTGATCGGTCAGCAGGTAGTTTTCGAGGAACTCTTTCGCCAGTTCTTTGTTCGGGCTGGCGGCGTTGATACCGGCGCTCAGAACGCCAACAAACGGTTTAGACGCTTTTCCTTTGAAGGTTGGCAGCAGCGTGACGCCGTAGTTGATTTTACTCTTATCGATGTTGGACCACGCCCACGGACCGTTGATGGTCATCGCGGTATCGCCTTTGTTAAAGGCCGCTTCGGCGATGGAGTAATCAGTATCCGCGTTCATGTGTTTGTTCTTGATCAGATCAACCAGGAAGGTCAGACCCGCTTTCGCGCCAGCGTTATCCACGCCCACGTCTTTCACATCGTACTTACCGTTCTCAAACTTGAACGCGTAACCACCGTCGGCGGCAATCAGCGGCCAGGTGAAGTACGGTTCTTGCAGGTTAAACATCAGCGCGGATTTACCTTTCGCCTTCAGCTCTTTATCCAGTGCAGGAATTTCTTCCCAGGTTTTCGGTGGATTTGGAACGAGGTCTTTGTTGTAAATCAGCGACAGCGCTTCAACCGCGATCGGGTAGGCAATCAGTTTGCCGTTATAGCGTACGGCATCCCAGGTGAACGGATAGAGCTTGTCCTGGAAGGCTTTGTCAGGTGTGATTTCAGCCAGCAGGCCAGACTGAGCGTAGCCGCCAAAACGGTCATGTGCCCAGAAGATGATGTCCGGGCCGTCGCCGGTCGCGGCAACCTGCGGGAACTTCTCTTCCAGCTTGTCCGGGTGCTCAATAGTGACTTTGATCCCGGTGTCTTTCTCGAATTTTTTGCCCACTTCAGCGAGGCCGTTATAGCCTTTGTCGCCGTTAATCCAGATAACCAGCTTACCTTCTTCAATCTTGGCGAGAGCCGAGGCGGAAAACATCATCGTCGTTAATGCAGACAATGCGAGGATGCGTGCGCCAGTTTTGATTTTCATAGTTCCCATCCTGTTTGGTGATTTTGCAGAGGTGGCTTAACGGTTACTAGTTTCTTTATACGACAACCTCTTTCCATCCTCCTTACCCCTACGCCCCACCCGCTCTTTATGTGATCTGTGTTACATAAATGTGAGTATTGCGTACTGGCGCACATAAAAACCCACCGATTTTTGCAGGCTGCATCACGAAATTCCTCTGAGGCTGGTGGCCCGGGTCTCAGACGCTGCTCTCTCATCCTCCCGCCTCCTCCCCCATAAAAAAGCCGGGGGGTGGAGGATTCACGCAGTCAAGGGATCGCGCATAGTCAGCCCATCATGAATGTTGCTGTCGATGACAGGTTGTAACGAAGGGAGAAGGGCATGGCGAGCGTACAGCTACGAAATGTAACGAAAGCCTGGGGTGACGTGGTGGTATCGAAAGATATCAATCTCGACATTCACGAAGGGGAATTCGTGGTGTTTGTCGGACCGTCAGGCTGCGGTAAGTCGACCTTGCTGCGTATGATCGCCGGACTTGAAACCATCACCAGTGGTGACCTGTTTATCGGGGAGACCCGGATGAACGACATTCCGCCCGCCGAACGTGGTGTAGGCATGGTCTTTCAGTCCTACGCGTTGTATCCCCATTTGTCCGTCGCGGAAAACATGTCGTTCGGCCTCAAACTGGCCGGAGCGAAAAAAGAAGTGATGAACCAGCGCGTGAACCAGGTTGCGGAAGTTCTGCAACTGGCACACCTGCTGGAGCGTAAACCGAAAGCGCTTTCCGGTGGACAACGTCAGCGTGTGGCGATTGGCCGTACGCTGGTCGCTGAACCGCGCGTATTCCTGCTGGACGAACCACTGTCGAACCTCGATGCCGCTCTGCGCGTGCAGATGCGTATTGAAATCTCCCGCCTGCATAAACGTCTTGGCCGCACGATGATTTACGTCACCCACGATCAGGTCGAAGCGATGACGCTGGCCGACAAAATTGTGGTGCTGGATGCCGGTCGCGTAGCGCAGGTTGGTAAGCCTCTGGAACTGTATCACTACCCGGCTGACCGCTTTGTGGCGGGCTTCATTGGTTCACCGAAGATGAACTTCCTGCCGGTGAAAGTCACGGCAACGGCTATCGATCAGGTGCAGGTTGAACTGCCCAACCGCCAGCAAATATGGCTCCCGGTAGACAGCCATGCGGTACAGGTTGGCGCCAACATGTCTTTAGGTATCCGCCCGGAACATCTGCTGCCCAGCGATATCGCCGATGTCACCCTCGAAGGTGAAGTGCAGGTGGTCGAGCAGCTTGGTCACGAAACACAAATTCATATCCAGATCCCCGCCATCCGTCAAAACCTGGTTTACCGCCAGAACGACGTGGTGTTGGTAGAAGAGGGTGCCACATTCGCTATCGGCCTGCCGCCAGAGCGTTGCCATCTGTTCCGTGAGGATGGCACTGCATGTCGTCGGTTGCACAAAGAGCCGGGCGTTTAAGGTCCCCATAAAAAAACGAAACGCAAAACCATTCGCAGTTTTAGAAGGTGGCAGCGTTTAAAGAAAAGCAATGATCTCAGGAGATAGAACGATGATTACTCTGCGCAAACTCCCTCTGGCGGTTGCTGTAGCAGCAGGCATTATGTCTGTTCAGGCAATGGCTGTGGATTTCCATGGTTATGCTCGTTCCGGCATTGGCTGGACAGGTAGCGGCGGTGAACAACAGTGTTTCCAGGCAACTGGTGCCCAAAGTAAATACCGTCTTGGTAACGAATGTGAAACCTATGCGGAAATCAAATTAGGTCAGGAAGTGTGGAAAGAGGGCGATAAGAGCTTCTACTTCGACACCAACGTTGCCTACTCCGTTGCACAGCAGAATGACTGGGAAGCGACCGATCCTGCTTTCCGCGAAGCCAACGTGCAGGGTAAAAACCTGATTGAATGGCTGCCGGGTTCCACCATCTGGGCCGGTAAACGTTTCTATCAGCGTCATGACGTCCACATGATCGACTTCTACTACTGGGATATTTCAGGTCCTGGTGCCGGTATTGAAAACATCGATCTGGGCTTCGGTAAACTGTCTCTGGCCGCAACCCGTTCTCAGGAAGCGGGTGGTTCTTACACCTTCAGTAGCCAGAATATCTACGACACATCCAAAGATACCGCGAACGACGTATTCGACATGCGTTTAGCGCAGATGGCCATTAACCCGGACGGCATGCTGGAACTGGGTGTTGACTACGGTCGTGCGAATAAAACTGACGGTTATAGCTACGCGGATAGCGCTTCTAAAGATGGCTGGATGTTCACTGCAGAACATACTCAGAGCATGCTGAAGGGCTATAACAAGTTCGTGGTTCAGTATGCAACTGATGCGATGACCACGCAGGGTAAAGGTGGCTCGCAGGGTACTTACGGTTCAACCTTCGATACCCAGGCAACACCAAATGATCCCGTTATCCATCATGTAAACAACAATATCAATAACAACGGTAGCCTGGTGCGCGTACTTGACCACGGTGCTATCTCTCTGGGCGACAAGTGGGACCTGATGTACGTCGGTATGTATCAGAATATCGACATGGATAATGACCTGGGTACTGAATGGTACACCGTGGGTATTCGTCCGATGTACAAATGGACACCAATCATGAGCACCCTGATGGAAGTCGGCTACGACAACGTCAAATCTCAACAGACTGGCGATCGCAACAGCCAATACAAAATCACCTTGGCACAACAGTGGCAGGCAGGCGACAGCATCTGGTCTCGTCCGGCAATCCGCGTCTTTGCAACCTATGCCAAATGGGATGAAGAGTGGGGCTACGTTAAAAATGGTAACAACGTATCTAAATACGCAGCTGCAACGAACTCTGGTATCAGCACAACCAGCCGTGGCGACAGCGATGAGTGGTCCTTCGGTGCTCAGATGGAAATCTGGTGGTAATTCAGCTCTAACCTGACGTAAAGACCGAAAGAGGGGCGCAAGCCCCTCTTGATTACGGTTTAGCGCGCTATTGCCTGGCCACCGCTGAACCCATGCTATCTGAGGTGATAACAATGAAAATGAAGAAAAGTCTCGTTGCCCTTTGTTTATCTGCAGGGTTATTTGCCAGCGCGCCTGGCACCAGCCTGGCCGATGTAAATATTGTTCCGCAGAACACCACCGCGGCGCCTGCTATTCCCACTGCAGCGTTGCAACAGTTAACCTGGACGCCAGTTGATCAATCGAAAACCCAATCAACCTCGTTGGCGACAGCGGGACAGCGTCTGGACATTGCCGGTATTAGCGGCCCGGTTGCCGCCTACAGCGTACCGGCCAACATTGGTGAACTGACCCTGACACTGAGCAGTGAAGTCAACAAACAAACCAGCGTATTTGCGCCAAACGTCTTAATTCTTGATCAGAACATGACGCCATCTGCGTTCTTCCCTAGCAGTTACTTTACCTACCAGGCACCGGGTGTGATGAGTGCCGATCGCCTGGAAGGGGTGATGCGCCTGACGCCAGCGCTGGGACAGCAAAAACTGTATGTTCTGGTCTTTACTACTGATAAAGATCTCCAGCAGACCACAACCCTGCTTGACCCGGCAAAAGCCTATGCCAAGGGGGTAGGTAACGCTGTTCCGGATATTCCGGACCCGATTGCCCGCCACACCACCGACGGTCTGCTGCATCTGAAGGTTAAAACCAGCTCCTCCTCCAGCGTGCTGGTCGGGCCGCTGTTTGGTTCTTCCGGTCCTGGCCCTGTTACGGTTGGTAATACCGCAGCGCCTGCAGTGGCCTACGCGGCTCCGGCGGCAGCCGTTGCTGCTCCGGCACCACAACCCGTGAAGAAAAGCGAGCCAATGCTGAACGACACGGAAAGCTATTTTAATCAGGCGATTAAGGATGCAGTTGCAAAAGGCGATGTTGATAAAGCGCTGAAGCTGCTTGATGAAGCGGAACGTCTGGGATCCAAATCTGCCCGATCCACCTTTATCAGCAGTGTAAAAGGCAAGGGGTAAACATCTCCCCACATTGTTGATTTTGCAACAACTGGTGCGTCTCCTGGCGCACCTTTTTTTATCCTTCGGTGCTAATTGTTACACTTATGTTGCCCTACCGATCACTTAATCGTGTTTGCTCACCCCGTAATGCCTTTTCTGCGATACAATGCCTTCAGGTTATAAATCGGAGAGTAAGGCATGCCACACCCTGCGTTAACGCAACTGCGTGCGCTGCGTTATTTTGATGCGATCCCAGCGCTGGACGCCCAACTGCTCGACTGGTTGTTACTGGAAGATTCCATGACCAAACGTTTTGAGCAGCAGGGGAAAAAGGTCACCGTAACGTTGATTCGCGAAGAATTCGTTGGGCAAAATGAGGTGGCTGAAGAACTGACGCTGCTGCCTAAAGAGTCTCGTTATTGGTTACGTGAAATCCTGTTATGCGCGGATGGTGAACCCTGGCTTGCCGGACGGACTGTGGTGCCTGAATCAACCTTGTGCGGCCCTGAACTGGCCTTACAGAACCTTGGGAAAACCCCGCTCGGACGCTACCTGTTTACGTCATCGACATTGACCCGAGATTTTATTGAGATTGGCCGCGATGCAGCGCTGTGGGGGCGTCGTTCCCGCCTGCGGCTGAGCGGTAAGCCACTGATGCTTACCGAGCTTTTTCTGCCTGCGTCGCCGTTGTACTGAGAGGAAGATAAAGATGGAGTGGAGTCTGACGCAGAATAAGCTGCTGGCGTTTCACCGCTTGATGCGTACGGATAAGCCAATCGGCGCCTTACTGCTGCTCTGGCCTACGCTGTGGGCACTGTGGGTGGCGACCCCAGGCATGCCGCAACTGTGGATCCTGGCGGTTTTTGTCGCTGGCGTTTGGTTAATGCGCGCCGCCGGATGCGTGGTGAATGATTATGCCGACAGGAAATTTGACGGGCACGTCAAACGCACCGCGAATAGACCGCTGCCGAGCGGGGCTGTCACCGAGAAAGAAGCCCGAACGCTGTTTGTGGTACTGGTGCTGCTGGCCTTCCTGCTGGTTTTGACCCTCAACACGATGACCATTTTGTTATCCGTTGCGGCATTAGCATTAGCGTGGGTTTATCCGTTTATGAAGCGCTATACGCATCTGCCGCAGGTGGTGCTGGGGGCGGCGTTTGGCTGGTCGATCCCGATGGCGTTCGCCGCCGTGAGTGAGTCCGTACCGCTGAGCTGCTGGCTGATGTTCCTTGCGAATATTCTCTGGGCGGTGGCTTATGATACGCAGTACGCCATGGTTGACCGGGATGATGACCTGAAGATCGGCATTAAATCGACCGCGATCCTGTTCGGTCAGAACGACAAGCTGATTATTGGTATTTTGCAGGTAGGCGTGCTGGTGCTGATGGCGCTGGTGGGCTGGTTAAACGGGTTAGGACTGGGCTATTACTGGTCTCTGCTGGTGGCGGGCGCGCTGTTTGTCTATCAGCAGAAACTGATCGTCAACCGTGAACGTGATGCCTGCTTTAAAGCGTTTATGAACAATAACTACGTCGGTCTGGTGCTGTTCTTAGGCCTGGCAATGAGCTACTGGCATTTTTGATTTTGGCTTAGCCTGCAAAATAAAAAACCGGTCATTTTGAACTGCACCCAAAAAGTTGGACACCCAACGAAGTAAGGTGCAGTTCAAAATGACCGGTTTTTTATGCTTACTCGCCCTGAGTGGCGCTCTCGATAGTCAGACGCACATCTGACGTGACCAGTTCGGCCAGCATCTGATAGATCTTCATCGTCTCTTCCGGTTCGGCATCTCCGGTATCGCTGATGAATCCCTCGTCACGCAGCGTCAGCACCAGAGAGCTGAACACGGCTTTATCGAAGAATTCCGGCGCGTTAATGCCGTGCAGCACTGAGAGGCGTTGCGCCACGGTGCGGCTCTCTTTTTCCAGCGTGCCACGGTTGATGGACGGGTTCGCGCTCAGCAGCCAGAAGGTAATGGCGTAGCGCTGCAACGTCTCGCGAGCACCTGCCGCCAGCAACTGTAGCGTGCGGGAGCGGGCTGGATTGATATGCAGTTCGTCATCGGTCAGGGTGATGAGTCCCTGGCGCTGCATTTCGCTGGCCAGTTCATCAATTACCCCGGCAAGCTCATCACGCTCCCAGCGTAAGAACAGCTCCGCTTTCAGCATCGGGTACAGCGCATCAATATGCTGCTGCAATGCGGCGCGTGAAATACGACGATGCTGAGTCACAATGGCTGCCATCAACGAAGGCAGAACCAGCATATGCGCAATATTATTGCGGTAGTAGGTCATCAATACCGCCTGCTCGCGCGGCAGAATAATGATGTCACCGATGGTGTCTTTCTCGACCTCAAACTTGTTCATCTGCAAGGCGTGGTCGATCAGTTCACTGGCACTCTGCGCAGGAACAGTAGCATCCGCCGCGTACGGCACGTTGCGCAGCAGGCTCAGGTAGCAGTCAAGCTGCTCGGTCAGCTGTTCACGGGTCAGAGAGCGCTGGCGGGAGGCCAGTAAAGCAGTACAGCACAGGTTCATGGCGTTGGCCGCGCCTGCGTTGTTAATGCGCACCATCAAATCGGCGGCAATGTTATTCACCGTCGGCGTCAACCAGGCCGGGCGGATAGACTCGATAGGGTCAATAGATTCACGCCACTCCGGCACATGCTGGTTGAGGTAAGTCATCAATGGCATTGGTTCACCAAAGTTGACGTAGCCCTGACCCAGGTTACGCAGCTTGCTTAAGCCACGCAGCATTTGCGGCAGACTTTCTTTCTCTTTCGTCGCGCCACGCAACTCTTTCGCGTAGGTGCCCACTTCCATTACGTGCTCATAGCCGATGTAAATAGGTACGAGGGTAATAGGGCGCGTACCGCCGCGCAGCATCGCCTGAATAGTCATCGACAGCGTGCCGGTTTTCGGGTCGAGCAGACGACCGGTACGTGAACGGCCCCCTTCGACAAAGTACTCAACCGAGTAGCCGCGGCTGAACAGCTCGCCCAGGTATTCGCGGAATACGGTGGAATAGAGCTTGTTGCCCTTGAAGGTACGACGAATAAAGAACGCGCCCAGACGGCGGAAAATCGGACCCGCTGGCCAGAAGTTCAGGTTGATACCGGCTGCGATGTGCGGCGGCACCAAACCCTGATGGTACAGAACGTACGACAGCAGCATATAGTCCATATGGCTGCGGTGGCACGGAACGTACACGATTTCATGCCCATCGTGCGCCAACTGGCGTACACGTTCAGCATTATGAACGTTAATCCCCTGATACAGACGGTTCCAGGTAAAGCCCAAAATACGGTCCGTCAGACGAATCATTTCGTAGGAGAAGTTGGCGGCAATCTCTTCCATCAGCGCAATGGCATTTTGCTGCGCTTTTTCGTGGGAGATTTTTTTACTGCGCGCTTCATCTTCTACCGCACGAGCGATCGCTTTTGAAGCTAACAGTTTATTAAACAGATCCTGGCGGGCAGGGAGGCGCGGGCCGACAGCGGCCAGGCGCTGGCGAGCAAAGTGCATACGCGCCACGCGTGCCAGCTTCTGGGCGATGATCTTATCCGTACCGTGTTCATCCGCCATACGGCGCAGAGAGACCGACGGGGAGAAACGGACAAAACTGTCGCGACCCAGCCATGACACCGCAAAGAATTTCTGTACGCCGTTTAGCATACGTAACGGCGGATTGACCTCGCCTTTTTCACGCCCCGGCGCACGGCCAAACATCACCGAAACCGGCACCATCTGCACATCCAGATCTGGATTGCTGCGATGCAAGTCGAGATAGTTGTGGAACAGCTTGATAGACTCTTCTTTCGGCGTGTAATAGGTGAATACACGCGGACCGCCGTGAATAAACACGTAGCGCGGTAACAGCGTTCCGTCTATCTCTAGTGGTTCCAGGGGATCGGGGAGGTCGTGCACCAGACATTGGGCACGCAGCGTCAGCAAGTCTGCTTTCGAATTGTACGGTAGGACGTACATAATGGGACGCGAAGTATCGAGTCCCAATTCCGGAGCAGGTTCTGCTGGAATAGACTTGCTTTTTACCAGGACGCTTAATGGTAAATTCAGTAATTTGTAGTAAATTCGTGGCCAGCCGGACATAAACGATGTAAAGCCTCTGGTTAATAATGCAAATGCGCTGCAAGGATATCAGAAAGTTTAGTGAATTTCTGTGGTATCCGGTCATACTTCGCGCTGCTTTGCCACACCCTGAACAAACGGGGTAACGTTACAATGACATTGACGCTAATAATGTAAAAAGGTTCTTTTTGATGGCCAATAATACCACTGGATTCACCCGAATTATCAAAGCAGCAGGTTATTCCTGGAAAGGTTTTCGCGCTGCATGGATTAATGAGGCGGCATTCCGTCAGGAAAGTGTTGCCGTCCTGCTGGGCGTCGCCATCGCCTGCTGGCTGGATGTTGATGCAATTACCCGCGTGTTGTTGATCGGTTCTGTGATGCTGGTGATGATCGTTGAAATCCTCAACAGTGCGATTGAAGCGGTAGTTGATCGTATTGGTTCTGAGTACCACGAACTTTCCGGTCGGGCGAAAGATATGGGGTCGGCAGCGGTATTGCTGTCTATTTTTGTCGCGCTGATCACCTGGGGCATTCTGTTGTGGTCGCATTTGCGATAAGGCTTCCACAACTGCATAAATCTCCTGTTTTTTGTGCAGTTTGCGGTTCCAAAATCGCCTTTAGCTGTATATACTCACAGCATAACTGTATATACACCCAGGGGGCGGAATGAAAGCGTTAACGGCCAGGCAACAAGAGGTGTTTGATCTCATTAGAGATCACATCAGCCAGACAGGTATGCCACCGACGCGTGCGGAGATCGCGCAGCGTTTGGGGTTCCGTTCCCCAAACGCAGCTGAAGAACACCTGAAAGCGCTGGCGCGTAAAGGTGTGCTGGAAATTGTATCCGGCGCATCGCGCGGTATTCGACTGTTGCAGGAAGAAGAAGAAGGGTTACCGCTTGTGGGGCGCGTGGCAGCCGGTGAGCCACTTTTGGCGCAGCAGCACATTGAAGGCCACTATCAGGTCGATCCTTCACTGTTCAAACCGAACGCCGATTTTCTGCTGCGCGTTAGCGGTATGTCGATGAAAGATATCGGGATTATGGACGGTGATTTACTCGCTGTGCATAAGACCCAGGACGTGCGTAACGGCCAGGTTGTTGTTGCCCGTATTGATGACGAAGTTACGGTTAAGCGTCTGAAAAAGCAGGGCAACAAGGTTGAACTCTTGCCAGAAAACAGCGAATTCAAACCTATCGTTGTCGACCTGCGCGAACAAAACTTCACTATTGAAGGGCTGGCAGTAGGCGTCATTCGTAACGGTGAATGGCTGTAATTTTCTGTTGAATCCCTGTAGGCCGGATAAGACGATGACGTCGCCATCCGGCAACGTGCCCGGTAGCGCTGCGCTTGCCGGGCCTGCATCACATTATCCAGTACGTCTAACTTCTTCTCAGGCCCTCCTGTATGCCTTTCTTTACCTCTTCTGATAAAGCACTCTGGCACCTCGCCTTACCGATGATCTTCTCCAATATCACCGTTCCTCTGCTGGGACTGGTGGATACTGCGGTGATTGGTCATCTGGATAGTCCGGTCTATCTTGGCGGTGTTGCGGTTGGTGCTACGGCAACCAGTTTTCTTTTTATGCTGCTGCTTTTTTTGCGCATGAGTACCACTGGTCTGACCGCACAGGCATTTGGTGCGAAAAATCCACAAGCGCTGGCGCGCGCACTGGTGCAGCCGCTCATGCTGGCGCTGGGAGCGGGGTTGCTTATCGCACTGTTTCGTACGCCAATTATCGATCTGGCTCTGCACATTGTTGGCGGAAGTGAAGCGGTACTGGAGCAGGCCCGACGTTTCCTTGAAATTCGCTGGTTAAGCGCACCCGCCTCGCTGGCGAATCTGGTGCTGCTCGGCTGGCTGCTTGGCGTTCAGTATGCGCGTGCGCCGGTTATCTTGTTGATTGTCGGCAATATTCTCAACATTGTGCTTGATATATGGCTGGTGATGGGCCTGCATATGAACGTGCAGGGTGCGGCACTGGCAACGGTGATTGCTGAATATGCCACCTTGCTGATCGGCCTGATGATGGTGCGAAAAGTCCTGCATATGCGCGGAATTTCGCTGGCAATGCTGAAGCAGGCGTGGCGTGGCAACTTCCGCCGTTTGTTGGCACTTAACCGTGACATCATGTTGCGCTCGCTACTGCTGCAGCTCTGTTTTGGCGCTATCACGGTGCTGGGTGCGCGTCTGGGAGGCGATATCATTGCGGTTAATGCCGTTCTGATGACCCTGCTAACCTTTACCGCCTACGCGCTGGATGGATTTGCCTATGCCGTGGAAGCGCATTCGGGCCAGGCCTATGGGGCGCGAGATGGTAGCCAGTTGCTGGACGTCTGGCGGGCGGCCTGCCGACAGTCCGGTATTGTGGCTATTTTGTTCTCGTTGGTTTATGCCCTGTTTGGCGAGCAGATTGTTGCGCTACTGACCTCGCTGCCACAAATCCAACTGCTGGCCGATCGCTATCTTTTCTGGCAGGTGGTGTTACCGCTGGTGGGTGTCTGGTGTTATCTGCTCGACGGAATGTTTATTGGCGCGACGCGCGCGGCAGAAATGCGCAACAGTATGGCCGTTGCTGCCACAGGATTTGCATTAACGCTGCTGACTTTGCCGTGGCTGGGAAACCATGGCTTGTGGTTGGCGTTAACGGTTTTCCTGGCGTTGCGCGGGCTTTCACTGGCCTTTATCTGGCGACGTCACTGGCGTAATGGAACCTGGTTTGCCTGAGCGGAATGGTTAAAAATTCCGAATAGTAAATAAAACCCAGAATCACTGACTACACTTATTCTCACGTCCAGCAAAAACAGCATGTGTCTGGACATGGCACTCTCGCTATTCACAACCTAACGATGAGGACTTGATGATGAATAAAGACGAAGTCGGCGGCAACTGGAAGCAGTTTAAAGGTAAAGTGAAAGAGCAATGGGGCAAACTGACCGATGATGATATGACGGTCATTGAAGGTAAACGTGACCAACTGGTCGGTAAAGTCCAGGAGCGTTACGGTTACGCGAAAGATCAGGCGGAGAAAGAAGTTAACGATTGGGAAAAACGTAATGATTACCGCTGGTAATTAACCCTTCCCTCCTGAGAGTACAAGGATGTACGCTCTCCCGCTTACCTAGCGCCCAACCTTCTTCTTCACCTGAATCGTATGGTCATGCTGGCACTCGCCAGGATGGCGGCAAGATTCAACTTCCACACAGGCCGGACACAGCCCGTGGGCTTCAATAACGTTATGCCGCAGTGCAAAGCCCATTTTTGCCGCCAGCGTATGCATAATGTCTTCCACACCTTCCGCACACTCTTCTTTTACCACGCCGCAGCGGTCGCAAATGAACATTGCAGAACTGTGGGTTGGCTGATCGAACAGATGACAAAGCACATAGCTGTTGGTGGATTCCACCTTGTGCACGAAACCTTGTTCCAGCAGAAAATCGAGCGCACGATATACGGTAGGTGGTTTAGCCTGTGGCTCAGTTTCCCGCAACAGGTCGAGCAGGTCATAGGCGCTGATCGCACCTTCCTGTAGGCTCATCAGGCGCAGTACTTCGAGGCGTTGTGGCGTAAGCCGCACGTTGCGTTGCGCGCAGAGTTTTTCAGCTTGAGCCAATAACTCTTGCGTAGTGGTTTTGTCCATTTGGCGCCTCGATTTGCGTGGAAGGTTAATCCCTTACTTTAACATGTTCTGCTTAAAACACCGAGATCCACCGTGGTGTGCTATACCTGACGCATCGCAATACTGGAAAATAACCATGAAAAGACCCGATTGTATTCGCCACTGGCGTGAGGTTGAGGGGGCTGATGACTCCACTTATCCTGACAGCGATGAGCTATTTGCTATTGGCGCGCCACTTGCCCGCAAGTTGGGGTTAGGACGACTCGGCATTCATCATGAACGCCTGCCGCCGGGTCGGCGCACGTCGTACCCGCACGCTGAAAGCGATGAGGAAGAATTTATCTACGTGCTGGAAGGTTATCCTGAGGCCTGGATTAACGGGTATTTATGGAAGCTGGAACCGGGCGACAGCGTCGGTTTCCCGGCAGGTACAGGCGTGTGCCATACCTTTATTAATAACACCAGTGAAGAGGTGCGCCTGTTAGTCGTGGGTGAGGCGAACAAAAAATACAATCGCATTTATTATCCGCTTAACCCGGTCTATGCCGCTACACGTGAGGATCGCTGGGTCGACCATCCGCCGCAGTTTTTTGGATCTCACGACGGAAAACCGGGGCGTAAATAGCGTTTATTTAGGGTCAGGGGGAGTGAGCCGCGAGGATGTGGCTCACTATCGTAACGGTCTATGCTATAGTAGCGCCCCTTTTTTAACCGGATGCTTGAATATTCGCCATGCTGCCTGAATCTCAGTCTACCGCTTTTCCCGCTCATCGTTTTTCTATCGCGCCGATGCTCGACTGGACGGACAGACACTGCCGCTACTTTTTGCGCTTACTGTCCAGCCAGACGCTGCTCTATACGGAGATGGTAACCACTGGCGCAATCATTCATGGTAAAGGCGATTATCTGGCATATAGCGAAGAAGAGCATCCGGTCGCATTACAACTGGGCGGGAGCGATCCTGCGGCGCTGGCGCAGTGCGCAAAGCTCGCTGAACAGCGGGGCTATGACGAAATCAATCTCAACGTGGGTTGTCCTTCCGACCGCGTGCAGAATGGCATGTTTGGCGCCTGCCTGATGGGGAATGCGCAACTGGTCGCCGATTGCGTCAAAGCGATGCGCGACGTGGTGTCGATTCCGGTTACGGTGAAAACCCGTATCGGCATTGATGACCAGGACAGCTACGAATTCCTCTGCGATTTCATCAACACGGTATCTGGCAAAGGCGAATGTGAGATGTTTATCATTCACGCTCGCAAGGCCTGGCTGTCCGGGTTAAGCCCGAAAGAAAACCGCGAAATTCCACCGCTGGATTATGACCGTGTTTATCAGCTAAAGCGTGATTTCCCGCATCTGACGATGTCGATCAACGGCGGCATTAAATCGTTGGAAGAAGCGAAAATTCATCTGCAACATATGGATGGCGTGATGGTGGGGCGTGAAGCTTATCAAAACCCAGGCATTCTGGCGTCCGTTGACCGTGAGATTTTCTCTGCCGCTACCGAAGATACCGATCCGGTCGCCGTGGTGCGCGCCATGTACCCGTATATTGAGCGTGAACTGAGTAAGGGAACCTATTTGGGACATGTGACACGCCATATGTTGGGGCTGTTTCAGGGGATCCCTGGTGCCCGTCAGTGGCGTCGCTATCTGAGCGAGAATGCACATAAAGCCGGGGCAGATATTAACGTTCTGGAGCACGCGCTGAAGCTGGTGGCAGACAAGCGTTAAGTTTTCACCAAAAGTTAGTTAATTTCACCACGCCCTGCGCTTTGTCGCGGGGCGTTTTCTTTATAAATCAACGCATTATTTTTGGCATGTTTCTTGTAAAGCAATGGAGAGAATTTCATTTCGGGAGAGAGCCATGCTGGAACTACTTTTTGTGATTGGATTTTTTATCATGCTGATGGTCACCGGCGTTTCTTTGCTGGGCGTTCTGGCCGCATTGGTCGTAGCCACCGCAGTGATGTTTCTGGGCGGACTATTTGCCTTGATGATTAAACTGTTGCCCTGGCTGCTACTGGCTGTTGCCGTGGTGTGGGTTATCAAGGCGATAAAAGCGCCAAAAGTCCCACAGTATCAGCGCAATAACCGCCGGTTTTACTAAGGTATTGAGCGGTACGTCACAACCTGCAACATTGCCTTTAGAACCAAATAGGAATTGATTATCAAATCTGTCACTATTGCCAGGTTAACGAATTCATCGAGCTGTACCCTACATACAGCCGAACTAAAAAAAGAAAGGGCTTCCTGCGGGAAGCCCTAATTCTTTCTTTCCCCGTCATAATTCAAACTCCAGGTGTGTTGGCTGCTTTCATTCACCCCAGTCACTTACTCCAGTAAGCTCCTGGGGATTCATTCCATTGCCGCCTTCCTGGAGCTTGAATTATTTAGGGGAAAATGATGGCGTTACGGAATCAGCAAACTCGATCCCTGCGTGGCCCGGCTTTCCAGTACTTCATGAGCACGCTGTGCATCGTGCAGTGCGAACGTCTGACCAGGCGCGACATCCACTTTGATCACTCCACTGGCAATGAGCGAGAATAGCTCATTGCTGGCTTCGGTTAATTCGCGGTGATTGGTGACATACCCCTGGAGTGAAGGACGGGTCACGTACAGCGAACCTTTCTGGTTCAGAATGCCTAAGTTCACGCCAGTCACCGGCCCGGAAGCATTACCAAAGCTGACCATTAGTCCCCGGCGCTGTAAACAATCCAGCGAGGCTTCCCAGGTATCTTTCCCTACCGAGTCATACACCACCCGCACTTTTTTACCGCCAGTTATCTCTTTCACTCGCTCAACAATGCTCTCTTCACGATAGTTAATGACCTGCCATGCGCCAGCCTGCAACGCAATTTGCGCCTTTTGCGCACTGCCGACGGTACCAATCAGCTTCGCACCCAATGCTTTTGCCCACTGGCAGGCAATCATGCCGACGCCGCCCGCAGCCGCATGGAACAAAAACGGCTCATCAGGCTGAATTTCATACGTTTTACGTAACAGATAAAAAACGGTTAGCCCTTTAAGAAACGAGGCGGCAGCTTGTTCAAACGAGATAGCGTTAGGCAGGATGGCGGCTTTATCGGCCGGAACGTTATGCACTGAGCTGTAGGCGCCAAGGGCAGACTGGGCGTACACCACGCGATCGCCAGCTTTAATGTGTGTCACTTTGCTGCCGACTTTGCTGACCACGCCTGCGGCTTCGGTACCCAGACCGCTGGGCAGGGAAGGCGGTGGATAAAGACCACTGCGGATGTAGGTGTCGATATAGTTGATCCCAATCGCTTTGTTCTCGACCTGGATTTCGTTTTCCGCCGGGTCTACGGGCGTAAACTCCACCGCCTTGAGTACATCAGGGCCACCATGCTTGTGAAATTCAATACGTGTTGCCATGCTTCCTCCAAAAGAAATGTGGTAATCTTTCGACCCAATCATTATCTCGGTAACTCCATTCACTATGGCAGGAAATAAACCCTTCAACAAACAACAGACTGATGCTCGTGAGCGCGATCCCCAGGTCGCCGGGCTGAAAGTACCGCCGCACTCGATTGAAGCGGAACAGTCGGTGTTGGGCGGTTTAATGCTGGATAACGAACGTTGGGACGATGTCGCCGAGCGTGTGGTGGCGGAAGATTTTTATACCCGACCGCACCGGCATATCTTCACGGAAATGCATCGCCTGCAGGAGATGGGAAAACCCATCGATCTGATCACGCTGGCAGAGTCGCTGGAAGTTCAGGGACAACTGGACAGCGTCGGCGGTTTTGCTTACCTGGCTGAGTTATCTAAAAATACGCCAAGTGCGGCGAACATTAGCGCTTATGCGGATATCGTCCGCGAACGCGCCGTTGTTCGTGACATGATTTCAGTTGCGAACGAAATCGCTGAAGCCGGTTTTGATCCGCAAGGACGCTCCAGTGAAGATCTGTTGGACCTTGCAGAATCCCGTGTCTTTAAAATCGCGGAAAGCCGCGCTAATAAAGACGAAGGCCCGAAAAATATCACCGATGTGCTCGACGCAACCGTCGCGCGTATCGAGCAACTGTTCCAGCAGCCGCACGACGGCGTCACCGGAGTGAACACCGGTTATGACGACCTCAATAAAAAGACGGCTGGTTTGCAGCCGTCAGACTTAATTATTGTCGCCGCGCGTCCGTCGATGGGTAAAACGACATTTGCAATGAACCTCGTCGAAAATGCGGCGATGTTGCAGGATAAGCCGGTTCTTATCTTTAGTCTTGAAATGCCCTCAGAACAGATCATGATGCGTTCCCTGGCCTCGCTCTCACGCGTAGACCAAACCAAAATCCGTACCGGTCAACTGGATGATGAGGACTGGGCGCGAATTTCCGGAACAATGGGTATTTTGCTAGAGAAACGAAACATCTATATTGATGACTCCTCCGGCCTGACGCCTACGGAAGTGCGCTCGCGTGCCCGTCGTATCGCCCGTGAACATGGCGGTATCGGACTTATCATGATCGACTACCTGCAGCTGATGCGCGTGCCGTCGCTCTCCGACAACCGTACGCTGGAAATTGCAGAAATTTCCCGCTCGCTGAAAGCGTTAGCGAAAGAACTGCATGTGCCGGTGGTGGCGCTGTCGCAGCTTAACCGCTCTCTGGAACAACGTGCCGACAAGCGTCCGGTCAACTCGGATCTGCGTGAGTCCGGCTCCATCGAGCAGGATGCCGACTTAATCATGTTTATCTATCGTGATGAGGTTTATCACGAAAACAGCGACCTGAAAGGGATCGCAGAAATCATTATTGGTAAGCAACGTAACGGCCCGATCGGTACGGTGCGCCTGACGTTTAACGGTCAGTGGTCGCGCTTCGATAACTATGCGGGCCCACAATACGACGACGAATAAATCTCCGTCATCCTTCATGCTGCAGATGTGTTGACTACGCCCGTTCACCCCGATCACTTAGTTTACTAAGCTTCCGGGGATTCTCTGGCTTGTCGCCTTCCTGCAACACGAATGATTTAGAAGATTCTTTTATAAAGGAATACAAATGCAAGCGGCAACTGTAGTCATTAACCGCCGCGCTCTGCGACACAACCTGCAACGTCTGCGTGAACTGGCTCCAGCCAGCAAACTGGTTGCGGTCGTGAAAGCGAACGCCTACGGCCATGGTCTGTTAGAGACCGCGCGAACGCTCCCCGATGCGGACGCTTTTGGTGTCGCTCGTCTTGAAGAAGCCCTGCGCTTGCGAGCGGGAGGGATCACGCAGCCCATCCTGCTGCTGGAGGGGTTTTTTGATGCCTCCGATCTGCCGACTATTTCCGCGCAGCGTCTGCATACAGCCGTCCATAACCAGGAGCAGCTCGAAGCCCTGGAAGCAGCAAAACTGGCTGAACCCGTTACCGTCTGGATGAAGCTCGACACCGGTATGCATCGCCTGGGCGTACGCCCTGAGCAGGCTGAGGCGTTTTATCAGCGCTTAACGCAATGTGAAAACGTGCGCCAGCCGGTCAATATCGTCAGCCACTTTGCTCGCGCGGACGAGCCTGAGTGTGGCGCGACCGAAAAACAGCTCGATATCTTCAACAGTTTTTGTGAAGGCAAACCGGGGCAGCGTTCGATTGCCGCGTCGGGTGGTATTTTGCTGTGGCCGCAGTCTCATTTCGACTGGGCGCGTCCGGGGCTGATTCTGTATGGCGTATCACCACTGGAAAATCACTCCATCGGCGCTGATTTTGGCTGCCAACCGGTAATGTCGCTGACCTCAAGTCTGATTGCGGTGCGTGAGCACAAAGCGGGCGAGCCGGTTGGTTATGGGGGAACCTGGCTGAGCGAGCGCGACACGCGTCTTGGCGTGGTAGCGATGGGCTATGGCGATGGTTATCCGCGCGCAGCGCCTTCGGGGACGCCGGTACTGGTCAACGGCCGTGAAGTGCCGATCGTCGGTCGCGTTGCAATGGATATGATCTGCGTCGATTTAGGGCCCGAAGCGCAGGATAAAGCCGGCGATTCGGTGATTCTGTGGGGCGAGGGCCTGCCCGTTGAACGTATTGCTGAAATGACGAAAGTAAGTGCTTACGAACTTATTACGCGCCTGACCTCAAGGGTGGCGATGAAGTATATCGATTAACAGCATGATGTGCCGGACAGGTGGTTACGCCGCCTTCCGGCAATATTCCTCTCAACATCCTCTCGATCTTCTCCCACTTCCGGTTTATTGTGTTCTTAACCCCTGCCTGTAAACCCGGAGAACCACACGTGTTTCAAAAAGTTGACGCCTACGCTGGCGACCCGATTTTATCGCTCATGGAGCGCTTCAAAGAAGATTCACGTAGCGACAAAGTGAATCTCAGCATCGGCCTGTATTACAACGAAGACGGTATTATTCCTCAGCTTAGAGCGGTGGCGGAAGCGGAAGCTCGACTTAATGCCAAACCGCATGGCGCTTCGCTGTATCTGCCGATGGAAGGTCTGAACACGTATCGCCATACCATTGCGCCGCTGCTGTTTGGCGCAGAACATCCGGTTCTCCAGCAGCAGCGCGTCGCAACCATTCAGACGCTGGGCGGCTCCGGTGCGTTAAAGGTTGGCGCAGATTTCCTGAAACGTTATTTCCCTGATTCTGGTGTGTGGGTCAGCGATCCGACCTGGGAAAACCATATCGCGATTTTTGAAGGTGCCGGATTCGAAGTAAGCACTTACCCATGGTATGACGACACGACCAACGGCGTGCGTTTCAACGACCTACTGGCAACGCTGAATACCCTACCGGCGCGCAGCATCGTGCTGCTACATCCGTGCTGCCATAACCCGACAGGGGCGGATTTAACGCCTGCGCAGTGGGATAGCGTTATTGAGATCCTGAAAGCACGCGATCTGATTCCGTTCCTGGACATTGCTTACCAGGGCTTCGGCGGTGGAATGGAAGAAGACGCCTATGCGATTCGCGCCATCGCCAGCGCCGGATTGCCCGCTCTGGTCAGCAACTCATTCTCGAAGATTTTTTCCTTATACGGTGAGCGTGTCGGCGGACTGTCTGTGGTATGTGAAGACGCTGATGCCGCCAGCCGTGTTCTGGGGCAGCTAAAAGCGACGGTGCGTCGTAACTACTCCAGCCCGCCAAACTTTGGTGCGCAGGTAGTTGCCGCGGTGCTGGGTGATGACGTGCTGAAAGCCAGCTGGCTGGCGGAAGTTGAAGAGATGCGTACTCGCATTCTGGCGATGCGTCAGGAGCTGGTTAACGTATTAAATGCGGAGATCCCAGGCCGTAATTTTGACTACCTGCTGCAACAGCGCGGTATGTTCAGCTATACCGGGCTTAGCGTAGCCCAGGTCGATCGCCTGCGCGATGAGTTCGGTGTATACCTGATCGCCAGCGGTCGTATGTGCGTGGCCGGGCTGAATCACGGTAACGTGCAGCGCGTGGCGAAGGCATTTGCTGCCGTCATGTAACCGACTTTGCAGGCCTGATAAGCATCGTGCTATCAGGCCTGTTTTCCAATGTGATCGTGCTCCTTTTCCAGGACAAAACCAGAGAAAATCCTTCCTTTCCCTCCCCCTAAGGGGTAAGGTCAGATAGTTTTTTGACCAGTTGTTAATAAAAAAATGATAACTAACTGACTACTTAGGGAAAAATATGCGCAAGTTTACGTTGGCACTGAGTGCCGTTTGTTTATTGTTCACGCTAAATCAGCCAGCCCAGGCACTCGTTTCTTCTCCCTCTCAGCTCAATCCAGGCACTAACGTTGCAAAGCTCGCTGAGCAGGCTCCCATTCACTGGGTCTCCGTGGCACAAATTGAAAACAGCCTGACCGGACGTCCGCCGATGGCCGTCGGGTTTGATATCGATGACACTGTCCTCTTTTCCAGCCCAGGCTTCTGGCGCGGTAAAAAAACGTATTCTCCGGACAGTGAGGATTACCTGAAGAATCCGGCCTTCTGGGAAAAAATGAACAATGGCTGGGACGAGTTCAGTATTCCAAAAGAAGTCGCGCGCCAACTGATTGATATGCACGTGCGTCGCGGTGACAGCATCTTTTTCGTGACCGGGCGTAGCCAGACGAAGACTGAAACGGTGTCGAAAACGTTGTCTGATAACTTTCACATCCCGGCTGGAAATATGAATCCGGTCATTTTTGCCGGCGACAAGCCGGGTCAGAACACCAAAACGCAGTGGCTGCAGGATAAAAATATCCGCATGTTCTACGGTGACTCCGATAATGACATCACTGCCGCTCGCGACGTGGGTATTCGCGGTATTCGCATTTTGCGCGCCTCTAACTCCACTTATAAGCCGCTGCCACAGGCCGGTGCGTTTGGTGAAGAGGTGATCGTCAACTCGGAATATTGAGGACGCTGGCTGCGGATTGCTGTTTTTTTAAACAAATTTACATTGCTGGCTTTTACCTTTTGCGGACTTGCTGCACACTGAATAAAAGATGTTCTCATGAGGCAATATGCTGGTAAGGGGAATAAAGATGACGAATTCGGAGTTGCTGCAATACTGCATGGCAAAAACGGGCGCGGAGCAGAGCGTTCACAGTGACTGGAAGGCCACGCAAATCAAAGTCGAAGATGTGCTTTTTGCCATGGTAAAAGAGGTGGAAGAACGCCCGGCGGTGTCTCTGAAAACCAGCCCTGAACTGGCAGAACTGTTGCGCCAGCAGCATAGCGATGTTCGGCCAAGCAGGCATCTCAATAAGGCGCACTGGAGTACGGTGTATCTGGACGGCTCGCTGCCGGATTCACAGATTTATTATCTGGTCGACGCCTCTTATCAGCAGGCAGTGAACACGTTGCCGGAAGATAAACGCCGGATACTGACGCAGCCCTGATCCGGTTCGCCGGATGCGGCGCAAGCGCCTTATCCGGCCTACAGGCTTTATGCATATTCTGTAGTTTCGTAGGCGCTGATAAGCGCAGTGCCATCAGGCACAACCGTAGCCGGATGCGGCGCAAGCGCCTTATCCGGCCTACAGGCTTTATGCATATTCTGTAGTTTCGTAGGCCTGATAAGCGCAGTGCCATCAGGCACAACGGTTGCCGGATGCGGCGCAAGCGCCTTATCCGGCGTACAAGCTTTATGCCTGGTCTGTAGTTTCGTAGGCCTGATAAGCGCAGCGCCATCAGGCACAACGGTTGCCGGCTGCGGCGCAAGCACCTTATCCGGCGTACAAGATTTATGCCTGGTCTGTAGTTTTGTAGGCCTGATAAGCGTAGCGCCATCAGGCACAACCGTAGCCGGATGCGGCGCAAGCGCCTTATCCGGCCTACAGGCTTTATGCCTGGTCTTTAGTTTCGTAGGCCTGATAAGCGCAGTGCCATCAGGCACAACGGTTGCCGGATGCGGTGTAAGCGCTTTATCCGGCCTACAAGCTTCATGCATATTCTGTAGGCCAGACAAGTGTTGCGTAATTACAACAGCGGTTTGAGGAAGCGGGCTGTGTGTGAGGCTTCACACTCAGCGACCGTTTCTGGTGTGCCGGAGACAAGGATTTCGCCGCCGCCGCTGCCGCCTTCCGGACCGAGATCGACAATCCAGTCTGCGGTCTTAATCACGTCCAGATTGTGCTCAATCACCACGATGGTGTTGCCCTGATCCCGGAGCTGATGCAGCACGTCCAGCAGTTGCTGAATATCCGCAAAATGCAGACCGGTGGTCGGCTCATCGAGAATATACAGCGTTTGCCCGGTACCGCGTTTGGACAGTTCGCGCGCCAGCTTCACGCGCTGTGCTTCACCGCCCGAGAGCGTGGTAGCGGACTGACCCAGTCGAATGTACGTCAGGCCAACGTCCATCAGCGTTTGCAGCTTACGCGCCAGCGCCGGAACGGCATCGAAGAACTCACGCGCTTCTTCAATCGTCATATCCAGCACTTCGTGGATAGTCTTGCCTTTGTATTTAATTTCCAGCGTTTCGCGGTTATAGCGCTTGCCTTTGCACTGATCGCACGGCACGTAGATATCCGGCAGGAAGTGCATTTCGACTTTGATCACGCCGTCGCCCTGACAGGCTTCACAGCGTCCGCCACGGACGTTAAAGCTGAAACGCCCCGGCGTGTAACCGCGTGCTCGTGACTCCGGTACACCAGCAAACAGTTCGCGCACTGGCGTAAACACGCCGGTGTAGGTTGCCGGGTTAGAGCGCGGCGTACGGCCAATCGGGCTTTGGTCAATGTCGATCACTTTGTCGAAATGTTCCAGGCCCTGAACGTCGCGATACGGCGCAGGTTCAGCCAGCGTCGCACCGTTTAGCGCCGTCTGCGCAATCGGGAACAGTGTGTCGTTAATCAGCGTCGATTTACCCGAACCGGAAACACCGGTAATGCAGGTAAATAAACCTACCGGCAGCGTCAGGGTGACATCTTTCAGGTTGTTGCCGCGTGCGCCGGTGAGCTTCAGTACTTTCTCTGGGTCAGCCGCAACGCGATTTTTAGGCACTTCAATCTTGCGTTTACCGCTCATGTACTGGCCGGTCAGCGACTCAGGCACCGCCATGATGTCGTCGAGCGTCCCTTCGGCGACGACCTGACCGCCGTGAACGCCAGCACCGGGGCCGATATCGATCACGTGGTCAGCAGCGCGAATTGCATCTTCATCGTGCTCGACCACAATAACGGTATTACCCAGATTACGCAGGTGGATAAGCGTACCCAGCAGACGTTCGTTATCGCGCTGGTGCAGGCCAATAGACGGCTCATCCAGCACGTACATTACACCGACCAGACCCGCGCCGATCTGGCTTGCCAGACGAATACGCTGGGCCTCACCGCCGGAGAGTGTTTCTGCCGAACGCGATAGCGTCAGGTAATTGAGGCCGACGTTAACCAGGAACTTCAGACGATCGCCAATCTCTTTAAGAATTTTCTCGGCAATCTTCGCCCGCTGACCTGCGAGCTTCAGATTGTTGAAGAAATCCATTGCATGACCGATGCTCATGTCAGAAATCGCAGGCAGCGGCGTATTTTCAACAAATACGTGACGGGCTTCCCGGCGTAAACGCGTCCCTTCACAGCTGGCGCAAGGTCGGTTACTGATGAACTTGGCTAATTCTTCACGTACTGCGCTGGATTCCGTCTCTTTATAGCGGCGCTCCATATTGTGCAATACGCCTTCGAACGGATGGCGACGTACGGACGTATCACCACGATCGTTCATGTATTTAAATTCGATATTCTCTTTACCGGAACCGTACAGTACCACTTTATGCACGGCAGGGTTCAGGCTGGCCCACGGGGCTTCAACGTCGAATTTATAGTGTTCCGCCAGAGACTTAAGCATCTGGAAGTAATAGAAGTTACGGCGATCCCAACCGCGGATAGCACCACCGGCCAGCGACAGTTCCGGGTTTTGGATCACCCGATCAGGATCGAAATATTGCTGCACGCCGAGACCGTCACAGGTTGGACACGCGCCCGCCGGGTTGTTAAACGAGAACAGCCGCGGTTCCAGTTCGCGCATGCTATAGCCGCAGATAGGGCAGGCGAAGTTGGCGGAGAACAGCAGCTCCTCCGCTTTCGGGTCGTCCATATCGGCAACGACCGCCGTACCGCCGGACAGTTCCAGCGCGGTTTCAAAGGATTCCGCCAGGCGCTGGGTGAGATCGTCACGGACTTTAAAGCGGTCAATCACCACTTCAATGGTGTGTTTCTTTTGCAGCTCAAGCTTGGGCGGATCGGAAAGGTCACAGACTTCACCGTCGATACGGGCGCGGATATAGCCCTGGCCTGCCAGGTTTTCCAGCGTTTTGGTGTGCTCGCCTTTACGCTCTTTAATCACCGGCGCCAGCAGCATCAGACGCTTACCTTCCGGCTGCGACAGGACGTTATCCACCATCTGGCTTACGGTCTGAGCTGCCAGGGGAACGTCGTGATCCGGACAGCGCGGCTCGCCAACGCGGGCAAACAGCAGACGCAGATAGTCGTGAATTTCGGTAATTGTACCTACCGTGGATCGCGGGTTATGGGACGTCGATTTTTGTTCAATTGAGATGGCAGGAGAGAGCCCCTCAATGTGGTCGACGTCCGGTTTTTCCATCAGCGACAGAAATTGACGCGCGTACGCGGAAAGGGATTCAACGTAACGACGCTGCCCTTCGGCATATAAGGTGTCGAAAGCGAGCGAAGATTTGCCTGAGCCCGAAAGCCCGGTGACGACAATCAGCTTGTCGCGCGGGATGACGAGGTTGATGTTTTTGAGATTATGGGTGCGGGCGCCCCGAACTTCGATCTTATCCATTCATCTTTCCCGGATTAAACGCTTTTTTGCCTGGCTGCATGGTGCTACCGGCGATCACAAACGGTTAATTATGACACAACCTGACCTGAATGGATATACAGTATTGGAATGCAAAACGCAGACGTCTGTGCAACAATGTCTGGCTGGGGTTGTTTACTGGAATCAACTTCGCAACGTAGTAAAAGCGCTATTGGAAATGCTACAATCCCGCGCTTACACTTATTCAGTAACGTTTTTCAGGAGACACGATCATGGCCAGCAGAGGCGTAAACAAGGTGATTCTCGTCGGTAATCTGGGCCAGGACCCGGAAGTACGCTATATGCCGAATGGTGGCGCAGTTGCCAACATTACGCTGGCTACTTCCGAATCCTGGCGTGATAAAGCGACCGGTGAAATGAAAGAGCAGACTGAATGGCACCGTGTTGTGCTGTTTGGCAAACTGGCGGAAGTGGCCAGCGAATATCTGCGTAAAGGTTCTCAGGTCTATATCGAAGGTCAGTTGCGTACCCGCAAATGGACCGATCAGTCCGGCGTAGAAAAGTACACCACAGAAGTTGTGGTTAACGTTGGCGGCACCATGCAAATGCTGGGTGGTCGTCAGGGTGGTGGTGCTCCGGCAGGTGGCGGTCAGCAGCAGGGCGGTTGGGGTCAACCTCAGCAGCCGCAGGGTGGCAACCAGTTCAGCGGCGGCGCGCAGTCTCGTCCGCAACAGTCAGCTCCGGCTGCGCCGTCTAACGAGCCGCCGATGGATTTCGACGACGATATTCCGTTCTAATCGTGACTAAACGATTCTTATCGTAATGAATCAAAAGCCCCATTTTATATGGGGCTTTTTGTTTTTGACGATTTTCTCATATGTATTAATCGAATGTTTTGCAAGAAAAAATCGAAATATAAATACTGTGGATAATTAACATTTTAATAGATGCATATAATAATATTGATAGCAATCAAATTTAAATAAAATATCTTAAATTTATGTGCTTAATAAGTCACAAAATATTGACAGCGTAATATTCTGCATTAAATAATGCTCTGAGATTGTCAATTCATCATTGATACAAGTGTATTGTTCTCCGATCTCTTTCTATTGGTGAGGGTTTGATAATCGTTTTGATATTTCTATATTCTTTTGTGTTTCGGAGTCTATATATGTATCAATGGAAAAATAATGCTAAGGTAATATTGCCTTTAGCATTGTCAGTGAGCATAAGTAATGCGCTATATTCTGGCGGAGCAATTGCTAAAAACTATGAGTTAAACTACATCGGTGATAATCCTGAAAGTTCGGGTATTAGCATCAAAGATACGATAGCAGGTGACAACAACTACGATTTTACGGTGAAAGTTGATAATCCTGTGCGAGGTGAAGGTAACGGTCTTGAGGTCAAGATTGGTAACATCACGAGTGATCAGGGCGGTGAATATCATATTGGTAATTACAACGTCAATATTGGTGGGACCACGCAGCAGGATCACCGTTCTGGATTAGCCTTCTTTGGGTTGTCCGCTGAGGGCAATGATACCAAAGTGACAGTCGACAATTTTAGTCTTAAAAATAATTTCCTGATTGGCTCTAAGTACACACATAACAATACTGCATTATATGCAGGCGATGGCGCTGATGTTTCCGTCAACGGCAATGTGTACATTCGTTCTGAGGTTGAGCACACCAAACAGGGTGAAGATGCAACGTTGGCCAATAACGGAATTTATGCGCGGGGTGCGGGCTCAACCATTACGGCAAACGGTGGCGATATATACATTAATACCTACGCCAGTAACTTTAAAGAACTCCTGGAGAACAATAGTGGCTACCCGAAAGGGTCATCAAAAAGTGATGCGGTCAGCGCTAAAGACGGTGGCGTCGTTAATATTAATCAGGCCGGAGGCAACAAGGTTAATCTATTAGGTAACCTCGACTTTGGCGATAAGCTTTATTCTAATACAAGCCAAATGAATATTACGCTTAATGGTGCAGATTCATACTGGCATGGACATGAAGCTAATTACTTTGATGAAAAAATCGGGAAATGGAGCGGCGATCTCAATCTTACGTTGGTGAATAATGCCCACTGGATCCCCGATGGTAAAGATGCGGAAATCAGTGCCATCACCCTGAAAGACGGCGGCACGGTAAACCTACATGGTTTTAATCTACATACCAACCAGAGTATCAACGAAACCGTTAAAATTCATGATTTGAAAGGGAATAACGGTATTTTCCTAATTGATGTCAATACTAATAAAACAGATGAGCAACGACGCAACGGTAGTGACTTCATTGAGGTTGTTAAAAGTAGTACCGGCGGTACACATGCGATTGAAGCGTTGAATATTAACAAGCTCACTGATTTGAAGGAAGACATCTGGGTTGCCGATGCGGCAAGTAATGTGGCGTTCGAAGCGTACGATAAAGTCGATATTACGAACGAGTATGTGTATGACTATAAACCGCTGCTGCGTTCTGATATTCGTGAAGGCGATCCGCAAAGCCAGTACGGAACCAACTGGTATATCACGGGTGTTTCGACGAAAGCCAGCGCAGGTAGTAACACCGTGATAGCCAATGCCGGGCTGAACTACGCCATGGCAACTGCCCGTCTTGAAATCGACAGCCTGAATAAGCGTTTAGGCGAACTCCGCAAGGACCAGCAGCAAAATGGTCTGTGGATCCGCTATAAAGGTGGTGAAATAGAGAGTGATACAGGGAGCTACTTCAAAAACTTGTATAGCTTCTGGCAACTCGGCTATGACAACAAAGAAGAAGGCGAGGAGTCTGTCTGGACGCGAGGGATCGCCGCGCATTACATGAGAGGCAATGCAGACTTCACTTATGGTACTGGCGATAACAAGAGCTATGGTGGTTCACTTTATGTTGCCTGGAATCGTCCAGAGAAACTAGATTACCTGGATTTGGTACTGAAATATAGCCGCCATGAAAGTGACTTCAATTACAGGAACACATACGGCAACTCTGGCTTTGCAGATAGCAGTACATGGTCAATCAGTGCCAGTGCAGAATACGGTCGCGAGTTTAGCTTAGGAAACTCTACTTTTATCGAACCGCAAGGTCAGCTGGTGTATACCTATCTGGATGAGGCCAGTTATACCACCAGTAGTGGGTTGAAAGTCCGTCAAAACGATATAGACAGCGTTATTGGTCGTGTCGGATTGCGCGGAGGTTATCGGTTTGAATCGCGCCCGGATAGCGATATTTACGTGAAGCTGGATTTGCTGCATGAGTTTGCTGGCGATCGTGATGTTATCGTTTGGGGTAAAGATGCCTCACTGAAAGTGAGTGAAGGAGGAAGTGACTCTTGGATCAACTATGGTATAGGTACCAATATCCATCTTACTCAGAACAATAACTCCCGGTTGTATGTTGATCTGGAAAGGTCGGCGGGAGGTGACATTGATATGAACTGGCAGGTTAACGCGGGTTTCCGTATGGAGTGGTAGTTCATAGCCTTGAATCGGGTCACTTAACCTAAAAATGAGCGTCCGACTGAAGCCTGGGTTCAGTCGGACGCTTTCTTACGATCAGTTCAACACCATCGGCCAATCTGGCGGTGTGTGGCTCATCACGTCAACCATCACGGTTTCAATGTTCTTCCAGATAGCGGACATATCCACCAGGGTTATGCCGAGCAATCCAGTCGCAAACCAGCAGGCAAAAACCAGCCCCAAACCGCTGCTAATGACGGCCAGGCCAATATAATCTGATTTACGAAAACGGATATTGAGCGTACTGGCTAAAAACATCAGCACCGCGCTGAGTAGTTGCCACCGCAGAAGAACCACGCCAGTTGTTATTGTCGCCATGAAAAACGTCCTCAGAAAGTCTGGATGCCCAGGACAGCGCGGGGGTGTTCACCGAGGGTGTGATACTCTGGCTATCGACGGGCAATAACATGAATGAAACATTGTTTCTGTTACATGATTTTTGTGAACTATATCACAACTGGTCGTTTGTTCACCACTACTGGACGTTATTTTTGTAGGGCTAAAACCACTCTAAATGTGTGGCTTTATTTAATGAAGGGTTGATAAAAAATAACCATGCTTTAAACATGCATTTAATCTACTTGTTATATTTATCCTAAATTAAACGTTAAAAAACTTTAATGAATTTCTTAAACGCAGCCAGGATAATGCTCATAAAAATTACTCCTTGGGGATAATAACGTTATGAAATAAGCATGACTTTAAGTTTGCCTTACGGAAAAATAATATCATCATCAACTATTATCAGACTTTTACATAGAGAAGTCTGTTGCTAATACTGATAGATTCATGCAACTTAATCAGTCGGTGTTTATAGCATCCTGCCTTGATGGGTTCTGGCATATACGAAACAGGGAAATAGGGCTGACATGAATCACAGAGCGCGACGCAAGCTGCTGAAGTTCCTGGGAACATTCATGGTGGTATTGTTCCCCGTGGTGCTGGCGATATGGTTTGCACACATCCGGGCGATGACCGAAACCCATAGCCAACTCCGCTCTTTTGCTCAACTGGTGTTAAATAAAACAGAATTGGTGATCCTACAAGCTGATTTGGCGCGTGATATGGCCCAGTTGTATCAGGGTAAGATGTGTACCCCGGCACATCAGAAAAGTATGCTAAATATTATTCGCGGTCGTTTATATATCAGTGAGCTAATTTATGCGCAGGGCGATCACTTTTTGTGCTCTACGTCGATGGCGCCGCCTGTTACTTATATTATGCCGACAGCCGATTATAAACGTACGCCGGATATCTCCATCTATTACTACCGCGATACCCCTTTTTTCGCTGGCTACAGAATGACGTACATGCAACGCGGGAACTACGTCGCAGTCATCAATCCATTGTCCTACAGCGAAGTCATGTCAGATGATCCGGATCTCTCCTGGGGCGTGTATGACACAGTAACAGATACGTTTTTCTCTGCCAGCGAAGCGGCAAATATTGCGCAATTCGCGCCGCTCATACGCGGTGAAGCCTCGACCTTTCAACAAGACGATCGCTTCTACACCATCGTGCATTCAGAAAAACGTCCAATTGCGATTATTGTGTCGACCTCAGACAACCGCGTAAGTCAGATTTTCTATCACGAGGCGGCATTAACCATTCCCTTCGGGATTATCTGCAGCATCCTGATACTGCTAATGTGGTGGCGCACGCGCCAGGAATACTTATCTCCCCGGCGCTTATTAAAACGCGCGATCAAAAAACGTCAGCTTTGCCTGCATTACCAGCCGATCATTGATATTAAGAATGGGCAATGTGTTGGTGCTGAAGCTCTGTTGCGCTGGCCGGGTTGTAAAGGTGAGGTGATGAGCCCGACGGAGTTTATTCCGCTGGCTGAAAAAGAGGGAATGATTGAGCGGATCACGGATTATGTCGTTGAAGAGGTGTTCAACGATTTGGGGTATTTTCTTTCGGCGCATCCTCAGCTTTCTATCTCGATTAACCTTTCCGCTTCTGACTTTCATTCATCCCGATTGATTGCTCTGATTAACGACAAAAATCGTGAGTACTCCGTGGCGGCCCAGCAAATTAAAGTCGAAGTGACCGAGCGTGGGTTCATAGATGTACATAAAATGACCCCAGTCATTCAGGCGTTCCGCAAGGCGGGTTATGAAGTGGCATTTGATGATTTTGGCACGGGGTATTCCAATCTGCATAATTTGTCCGCGTTGAATATCGATATCCTGAAGATCGACAAATCGTTTATTAGCACGCTGTCCAGTAACAGCACCAGTCACCTGATTGCCGAACATATCATCGAAATGGCGCAAAGCTTACACCTGAAGACAATTGCAGAAGGGGTGGAAACGAAGGAGCAAATCGAATGGCTGCTTGAGCGAGGCGTACAGTATTGTCAGGGCTGGTATTTTGCGAAGGCGCTACCGCCGCAGGAGTTCATGCACTGGGTACAACGGTCGCCCGCTATACTGACGCAGAGCGGGCAGTGATCTTACAGGCGGTGGCGGTAGTCGCTGGGAGTACGATCAAATTCGCGGCGAAACACGCGCGAGAAGGTTTGTTGCGATACATAACCAAGATCCATCGCGATATCAAAAATAGGTCGCTCAGTCGTCCGCAGTTCAACGGCGGCCAGCAAAAGTCGACGCTGGCGGATGTAGTCACCCAAGGTTTGGCGCGTCACCGTGCGGAACATTCTTTGTAAATACCACTTCGAGTAACCTGATTTTTTCGCCACCGCCTCAATGTTCAGCGGTTGATCGATATGTTCATCAATCCATTCAATAAGGGTCTGAATAATCTGCTGATGGGACATAGGGCTGCCTCTTTCTCAGTATTCGATTCGTCGTTTTGTCTGTGGGCGAGTATAATTCCTCAAGTTAACTTGAGGTAAAGCGATTTATGGAAAAGAAATTACCCCGGATAAAAGCGCTGCTCACACCAGGTGAAGTCGCCAAACGTAGCGGCGTGGCGGTATCGACCCTGCATTTCTATGAAAGCAAAGGGTTAATCAGTAGCATGCGCAATAGCGGCAATCAGCGGCGATACAAACGTGATGTGTTGCGTTACGTCGCGATAATCAAGATTGCTCAACGCATCGGGATCCCGCTGGCCACGATCGGTGACGCGTTAGGTGTATTACCTGAGGGGCATTCGCTTAGTGCCAAAGAGTGGAAGCAACTCTCTTCGCAATGGCGTGAAGAACTGGACCGACGCATTCATACTTTGGTGGCGCTACGCGATGAGCTGGATGGGTGTATTGGTTGCGGATGCTTGTCACGCAGCGATTGCCCGTTGCGTAACCCAGGCGATCAGCTTGGCGAGCAGGGGACCGGAGCGCGGCTGCTGGAAGATGATTAATTGATTTAAAATATGTGATGGGTATGAAGGGCATAAAACTAAAGCGCCACAGAGGGCGCTTTAGTTTGGTTCCGGTCTTTGTCTTTCACTCTATCCCGCTGGTTCACGGGAGGGTTTCCCCCGACATCAACACCCCTCAGTCGAGCACATTAGGGGAGGTTCCGGCCTGTGTTGATAATGTAAGTGTAAGCCACCTTCCTCCATTTGCCAGTGAAATGGTGATTTTTTAGCCAAAAAATTTTACGCATCTTCACTTGTTTTCTTGCGCGAGTTGCGCGAAATAAACACGCCGATGTTGTAATAACTCCGCGAAATTTGTTGCCAAATTGCGCATTGACGATAACGTTTGCGCATCGACTGGTTATTTAATGTGCGTTATAAGAAGAAATGAGTAAAAAGCGGCAAAGTTCAGTTGAAAACCAGCGTATGATCGCTGGATAATCGTTTGCTTTTTTTTACCACCCGTTTTTTATGCGCGGAGCTAAACGTTTGCTTTTTTGCGACACCCCTATTGACGCAAACCTGGCACATGGAGAAAACGTTTAGCAGGCAGTGGATTGTCCAGCACGCATAATGACGAAAAAATAAACTCTCAGGGGATGTTTTCTATGTCTACGCCTTCAGCGCGTACCGGCGGTTCACTCGACGCCTGGTTTAAAATTTCGCTCCGCGGCAGTACCGTTCGTCAGGAAGTCGTTGCCGGATTAACGACCTTCCTGGCCATGGTCTACTCCGTTATCGTGGTTCCGGGGATGCTGGGTAAAGCCGGGTTCCCGCCTGCTGCTGTATTTGTGGCGACCTGTCTGGTCGCGGGCGTCGGTTCAATCGTGATGGGCCTGTGGGCAAACCTGCCGCTGGCAATTGGTTGCGCCATTTCTCTGACCGCATTTACCGCATTCAGTCTGGTGCTGGGCCAACATATTAGCGTGCCCGTTGCGCTGGGTGCGGTGTTCCTGATGGGTGTCCTGTTTACCATCATTTCCGCGACCGGTATCCGTAGCTGGATCCTGCGCAATCTGCCGCAGGGCGTTGCGCATGGCACGGGGATTGGTATCGGCCTGTTCCTGCTGCTGATTGCGGCAAACGGTGTTGGCCTGGTGATTAAGAACCCGCTGGACGGCCTGCCGGTTGCGCTGGGTGACTTCGATACTTTCCCGGTCATTATGTCGTTGATTGGTCTGGCGGTGATTATTGGCCTCGAAAAACTGAAAGTACCGGGTGGCATTCTGCTGACCATTATCGGTATTTCCGTGGTTGGTCTGATTTTCGACCCGGCCGTGCATTTCTCCGGCATTTTTGCTATGCCGTCTCTGAGTGATGAAAACGGCAACTCGTTGATCGGCAGCCTGGATATCATGGGGGCACTGAACCCGATTGTCCTGCCGAGCGTGCTGGCGCTGGTCATGACCGCTGTCTTCGATGCAACCGGAACCATCCGCGCGGTAGCCGGACAGGCGAATCTGCTGGATAAAGACGGACAGATTATCGACGGTGGCAAAGCGCTGACCACTGACTCCCTGAGCAGCGTGTTCTCTGGTCTGGTGGGTGCAGCTCCGGCGGCGGTTTACATTGAATCCGCAGCGGGTACGGCGGCAGGCGGTAAAACCGGCCTGACAGCGATCACCGTTGGCGTACTGTTCCTGCTGATTCTGTTCCTCTCTCCGCTCTCTTATCTTGTACCTGTGTACGCAACGGCACCTGCGCTGATGTATGTGGGCCTGTTGATGCTGAGCAACGTCGCGAAAATCGACTTTGCTGACTTTGTCGACGCAATGGCAGGACTGGTTACGGCCGTATTTATCGTGCTGACCTGTAACATCGTTACCGGCATCATGATTGGCTTTGCCACCCTGGTAATTGGCCGCATCGTTTCTGGTGAATGGCGCAAACTGAACATCGGCACCGTGGTGATCGCCATCGCGCTGGTGGCCTTCTACGCCGGCGGTTGGGCTATCTGATTCTGATTTCCTGACGATCCTAAAAACGGGTGGCTTTGGCCGCCCGTTTTCATTTTCAGAACACACTCGTTGTCTTTTGCGTTACTCTCAATTAGATAGAATTGAGGCACGACGCCTCTCATTAGCAATCATAAGAAACATCGCAAACAGGGAACGCATGGAAATCTTTTTCACCATACTCATCATGACCCTTGTGGTCTCGCTGTCGGGGGTATTTACTCGCGTATTGCCCTTCCAACTTCCTTTACCCCTTATGCAGATCGCCATCGGCGCCTTGCTGGCGTGGCCGACGTTTGGTTTGCATGTGGAATTCGATCCTGAGCTGTTCCTGGTTCTGTTCATCCCGCCGCTGCTCTTTGCCGATGGCTGGAAGACGCCAACGCGTGAGTTTCTCGAGCACGGGCGAGAGATTTTCGGCCTGGCACTGGCGCTGGTGCTGGTCACGGTGGTCGGCATTGGATTTATGATTTACTGGCTGGTGCCGGGGATCCCTCTCATCCCAGCCTTTGCGCTGGCTGCTGTGCTATCGCCAACCGATGCCGTCGCACTTTCCGGCATTGTGGGAGAGGGACGTATACCGAAGAAAATCATGGGTATCCTGCAGGGCGAAGCGTTGATGAACGACGCCTCCGGTCTGGTCTCTCTGAAGTTTGCCGTCGCCGTGGCGATGGGCACGATGGTATTCACCGTTGGTGGCGCAACGCTTGAGTTCTTCAAAGTGGCGATTGGGGGCATCCTGGCTGGTTTTGTCGTCAGTTGGCTGTACGGCCGCTCCCTGCGCTTCCTCAGCCGCTGGGGCGGTGACGAGCCGGCAACGCAAATCGTCCTGCTGTTCCTGCTGCCGTTTGCGTCTTACCTGATTGCGGAACATATCGGCGTTTCCGGTATCCTCGCGGCGGTCGCTGCCGGGATGACGATCACCCGTTCCGGGGTGATGCGCCGCGCGCCGCTGGCGATGCGTTTACGTGCTAACAGTACCTGGGCGATGCTGGAGTTTGTATTTAACGGCATGGTCTTCTTGCTGTTAGGGCTACAGTTACCGGGAATTCTGGAGTCTTCTTTGGCGGCGGCCGAGGCCGATCCGAATGTTGAAATCTGGATGCTGTTTACCGATGTCGTGCTGATTTACGTGGCGCTAATGCTGGTACGTTTTGGCTGGCTGTGGACCATGAAAAAGTTCAGTCTGCGCTTCCTGAAGAAAAAACCGATGGAGTTTGGATCCTGGACGACGCGTGAAATCATGATCGCCTCTTTTGCCGGTGTACGCGGGGCAATTACTCTTGCTGGTGTGCTCTCCATTCCACTGTTGTTACCAGATGGTAGCGGCTTCCCGGCGCGATATGAGCTGATCTTCCTTGCCGCAGGCGTGATCCTGTTTTCGCTGTTTGTTGGCGTGGTGATGCTGCCGATTCTGCTACAACATCTGGAAGTGGCAGACCACTCGCAGCAGCAGAAAGAGGAACGTATTGCCCGCGCTGCCACGGCAGAAGTGGCGATTGTCGCGATCCAGAAAATGGAGGAGCGACTGGCCGCGGACACCGAAGAGAACATCGATAACCAGTTGCTCACCGAGGTGAGTTCACGCGTGATTGGTAACCTGCGCCGACGCGCCGACGGGCGCAACGATGTGGAAAGCTCGATGCAGGAAGAAAACCTCGAACGGCGTTTCCGCCTGGCAGCGCTACGTTCAGAACGCGCGGAGCTTTATCACCTGCGCGCCACGCGTGAAATCAGCAATGAAACGCTGCAAAAATTACTGCACGACCTGGATTTGCTGGAAGCGCTGTTGATCGAGAATCAGTAAACGGTAGTGCCTGATGCGCTACGCTTATCAGGCCTACAAGATCGGTAATAGCGATGCAGGCCGGATAAGGCGCTAACCGCATCCGGCGAAGGGTGTGCCTGATGGCGCTACGCTTATCAGGCCTACAAGACCGGAAATAGCGATGTAGGCTGGATAAGGCGCTAACCGCATCCGGCGAGGGGTGTGCCTGATGCGCTACGCTTATCAGGCCTACAAAACCGGCAACAGCGATGTAGGCCGGATAAGGCGTTAGCCGCATCCGGCGAAAGGTGTGCCTGATGCGCTACGCTTATCAGGCCTACAAGATCGGTAATAGCGATGTAGGCCGGATAAGGCGCTAACCGCATCAGGCGAAAGGTGTGCCTGATGCGCTACGCTTATCAGGCCTACAAGACCGGAAATAGCGATGCAGGCCGGATAAGGCGCTAACCGCATCCGGCGAAAGGTGTGCCTGATGCGCTACGCTTATCAGGCCTACAAGACCGGCAACAGCGATGCAGGCCGGATAAGGCGTTAGCCGCATCCGGCGAAGGGTGTGCCTGATGCGCTACGCTTATCAGGCCTACAAGATCGGTAATAGCGATGTAGGCCGGATAAGGCGCTAGCCGCATCCGGCGAAGGGTGTGCCTGATGCGCTACGCTTATCAGGCCTACAAGACCGGAAATAGCGATGCAGGCCGGATAAGGCGTTAGCCGCATCCGGCGAAGGGGTGCCAAATGGCGCGCAACTGGCTGCAAGAAATTATTCATCGTGTAATTTGCGAGCGGCTTTCCTGAACGAATCCATCCCTCTTGTCGATTCCCTCTTTTCTCCATACGGTTGAGGAAAGGGGGAAACATGTCCAACTATCGACGAAATTACATCAATGGGGGAACCTGGTTTTTTACGGTAAATCTGCAGGACCGTCGAAGCCATCTTCTGACTGCCAACATTCACGCGCTTCGGTGTGCAATCGCTGCGGTCAAAAAGGTTAGGCCTTTTCGCATTAATGCGTGGGTCGTTTTACCCGAGCATATGCATTGCATATGGACGTTACCTGACAATGATGCGGATTATTCCTCGCGCTGGCGGGAAATTAAGAAGCATTTCACCCACTCATTGTCTTCCCGACATATCTGGCAATCTCGCTTTTGGGAGCACACCATCCGTGATGAACATGATTATCGCCAGCATATTGATTATATTTACATTAACCCGGTGAAGCATAGTTGGGTAAAGCGGGTACAGGCATGGCCATTTTCAACATTTCATCGCGATGTGAGGCATGGTTTGTACCCGCAAGATTGGGCCGGTGAAATCATGGATTTTAATGCGGGTGAACGTGCCTGATGGCGCTACGTTTATCCGGCCTACAGAATCCAACGTAGGCCGGATAAGGCGTTAGCCGCATCCGGTATTTTACGACGCTTGCGGTAGCCAAAACCCTTCACAGCACTTGAGCCACGCCTGGGCGCTGTGCGACAGATACACGCCTTCGCGCCAAATCATGCCCAACTGCCAGCGTAAATCACTCTCCAGAGGGATCCAGCGCAACGTTTGCTTATCTAGCCGCTGGCAAATCGGTTCCGGTAAAATGGCAATCCCGACTCCGGCTTGTACCATTGCCGCCAGAAAATCCCACTGCCCGCTGCGCACCGCGATGCGGGGCTTGACGTTGTGTTGGCTAAACAGCTCAAGCAATTGGCGGCTCAACGCGAAATCTTCGTTGTAGATAAGCAGCGGATGTTCCGCCAGCGCCTCAGGGGGAATGGATTCGCACGTTGTCCACTGACCGGAGCGAGGAACCAACACGCAGAGTGGATGGCTAAAAAGCGGCAGGGTTGCCAGACCGCTCTCTTCTTCAACCGGCAGCGCGGTCATCGCGACATCCAGGTCACCGTTCATTACCGCCTGCTGAACGGTTAAGCCGCCAAATTCAGAGACCTTCAGCTCCACGCCGGGATAGCGCTGGCGAAACAGGCCGATCGGCCCGGCCATCAACATCCCCACCATGGGCGGGATACCGAGGCGCAACACGCCCTTGTTGAGGTGATTAATGTCACTGAGTTCCGCTTCAAGCTGGCGAAACTCGGCAAGGATCGCCAGGCCGCGTTCGAAAACGACCTGCCCGGTGTCGGTTAACAGCAGTCGCCGACCGTCGCGGATTAACAGCGTGCAGTTAAGCTCGTCTTCAAGGTTCTTCAACATCTTGCTGATGGTGGGCTGGGTGACAAAAAGCTTCTCCGCTGCGCGGGTAAAGCTCTGCTGACGAACCACCTCAACAAAATATCTCAGCGTTCTGATATCCATGATTATTCCTTAAGACTATGCCTGCAATGAGTTTAATTCATTTCAGTCCTGGACGGGGGCTCTCTATACTGGCGCTCTCTATTTTTTAAGGACATACCCTCATGGCTGTGGCGATAAGCCGCGTGACGCCTGCCGTTATTCATCGACTCCAGATCCCCGTTCAGGTTCTGTTGTATGCAGGTCTCTTTGTATTTGCTCAATATCTTGTCTCCTGGCTGCATCTGCCGCTTCCTGCCAACCTGGTAGGGATGGTGCTGATGCTGGCGTTAATTGTCTGTCGGGTTATCCCGCTGAACTGGATTCGCGCAGGTGCTCGCTGGTTACTGGCTGAAATGCTTCTGTTTTTTGTCCCGGCGGTGGTCGCCGTTGTGAACTACACGCAGCTGTTGCTGGTTGATGGCTGGCGTATATTTGCCGTGATTGCGATCAGTACGCTGATGGTGCTCGGCGCAACGGCGTGGGTCGTGGATAAAGTGTATCGCTATGAAATGCGCAGGCTAAACCGTGAGTAATTTCCAGTTAAGCGTATTGTGTCTGGTGATTACGCTGGGTATCTACTTTGCCAATAAGCGTCTGTATCGCCGTTTTCGTAAATTACCCCTGATGCCATTAGTTCTCACCCCGGCCCTGCTGGTGCTGATGCTGGTTTTCGGCCATATCTCCTGGCAAAACTATATTGGTGAATCGCACTGGTTGCTGTGGCTGTTAGGCCCGGCGACCATCGCCTTTGCCGTTCCGGTGTATGACAACCTTGCGGTGATTAAGCGTCACTGGATGTCGCTGACGGCGGGCGTGGTAACGGCAACGCTGGTGGCCGTCACCAGTTCCGTATGGCTGGCGCGCCTGTTTATGTTGCCTGATGAGATCCAACGCAGTCTGGCGGTGCGCTCCGTCACCACACCGTTTGCGCTGGCGGCAGCAGAACCGTTGGGCGGGCAGCCGGACCTGGTGGCATTGTTCGTGGTGGTGACCGGCGTATTTGGTATGGCGGTCGGCGATGTGCTGTTTTTACGGCTTTCCATTCGTGAAGGGATGGCGAAAGGCGCAGGATTTGGCGCAGCATCGCACGGCGCAGGCACGGCACGCTCTTATGAGCTCGGTCAGCAGGAAGGGGTCGTTGCCAGCCTGGTGATGATGCTTTCCGGCGTGGTGATGGTGCTGGTGGCACCACTGGTGGCGAAGCTGATGTTCTGAGAAAGGATGTAATCCTCCGGCCCGAAAGCCGGAGGAGAAGGGAAGTTAGTGCGCGCGACCTTGTTCTACGCCGTACCCGGTCTGGGAACGGATGAACTGAGCACGGAACTGCTCGCGTTCGCGGTTGCCTTCTTCTGAGTTGTCGGTGGCTGAGAAGAACCAGATCCCGAGGAATGCTACGCTGATGGAGAACAGCGCCGGATACTCATACGGGAAAATGGCTTTTTCGTGTCCGAGGATCTGGACCCAAATCGTTGGGCCAAGCACCATCAGCACAACCGCCGTCAGCAGGCCTAACCAGCCACCCAACATTGCGCCACGCGTGGTCAGTTTTGACCAGTACATGGAGAGCAGAATGATAGGGAAGTTGCAGCTGGCCGCGATAGCAAACGCCAGGCCCACCATGAAGGCGATGTTCTGGTTCTCAAACAGCACGCCGAGCAGAATAGCAATCACGCCCAGCACCAGTACGGTAATCTTCGAGACTCGCAGCTCTTCACGTTCAGTTGCGCCTTTACGGAATACGTTGGCGTACAGGTCGTGAGAAACCGCCGATGCGCCCGCCAACGTCAGGCCGGCAACCACCGCCAGGATGGTGGCAAAGGCCACTGCTGAGATGAAGCCGAGGAACAGGTTACCGCCTACCGCATTCGCCAGGTGAACCGCCGCCATGTTGTTACCGCCAATCAGCGCGCCCGCAGCATCTTTGTACGCCGGATTAGCACCTACCAGCATGATTGCGCCAAAGCCGATGATAAAGGTCAGGATGTAGAAATAACCCATAAAACCGGTGGCGTAGAACACGCTCTTACGTGCTTCACGGGCATCGCTAACCGTGAAGAAGCGCATCAGGATGTGCGGCAAGCCTGCCGTACCAAACATCAGGCCGAGACCTAACGACAGCGCGGAGATCGGATCTTTCACCAGTCCGCCCGGACTCATAATGGCTGAGCCTTTCGGGTGTACCGCCATCGCTTCGGTGAACAGATTATTGAAGCTAAAGCCGACGTGTTTCATCACCATAAAGGCCATGAAGCTGGCACCGAACAGCAACAGTACGGCTTTGATGATCTGTACCCAGGTGGTCGCCAACATGCCGCCAAACAAAACGTACATCATCATCAGCACGCCAACCAGTACGACAGCGATGTGATAGTTCAGACCAAACAGCAGCTCAATCAGTTTACCTGCGCCGACCATCTGGGCGATCAGATACAGTGCGACCACCACCAGTGAACCACAGGCCGACAGAATACGGATTGGCCCTTGCTTCAGACGATAAGACGCAACGTCAGCAAAGGTGTAACGACCGAGGTTACGCAAACGCTCAGCAATCAGGAACAGGATAATTGGCCAGCCGACCAGGAAGCCGAGTGAATAGATCAGCCCGTCATAACCCGAGGTAAACACCAGCGCGGAAATTCCAAGGAACGATGCCGCCGACATATAGTCGCCCGCAATCGCCAGCCCGTTCTGGAAACCGGTGATATTACCGCCGGCGGTGTAGTAGTCATTACGCGAACGTACGCGCTTAGACGCCCAGTAGGTAATGCCGAGCGTAAAGATGACGAAAATCAGGAACATGATAATCGCCTGCCAGTTGGTTGGCTGGCGTTGGACTGCACCGCTAATAGCATCCGCCGCGTTTGCGGCGAAGGGCAGCGTGGCGGCAAGCGCCGTCAGGACTCTCTTCATGATGCTTTAACCTCGTGCAGAACCGCATTGTTCAGGCGATCGAATTCACCGTTTGCCCGCCAGATGTAGATTCCGGTCAGGATGAAGGAGATGAGGATCACTCCGACTCCAATCGGAATACCGCGGGTGACGCTGGTTCCCGCGTGTAGCGGAGTACCCAGCCAGCCCGGCGCAAAGGCAATCAATAAAATAAAGCTGATATAAACTGCCAGCATGATGATGGAAAGAATGGTGGCAAACCGTTGCCGTTTTTCAACTAACTCCCTGAAACGCGCACTGTCTTCTATCCGCTGATAAATTTGGTCATTCATCACAGAGCTCTCCAGAGGTCCCCTTCGTCTTTCGCGCAGCAGGCATGACCTGACTGCTGTCGCAGCCCTGCAACGCGAAATCCTTTGGGGGAGGGTTTTTATATTTCCCTCCCGGTCAGGGGAGGGGTAGGGATAGGGTTTGTAGGCCCGATAAGCAGCGCGCCATCGGGCATTTCACGGTTAAGGTTATGATGGCATCGCGATGGCCTGCTTCTCTTCGAGCAGTTTCTCAACTACGCCAGGATCGGCGAGGGTCGAGGTATCGCCCAGATTGCTGGTATCGCCCGCCGCGATTTTACGCAGGATACGGCGCATGATTTTGCCGGAGCGGGTTTTCGGCAGTGAGTCGGTCCAGTGCAGCACGTCTGGCGTTGCCAACGGGCCAATTTCTTTACGCACCCAGTTGCGAACCTCGGCGTACAACTCAGGTGACGGCTCTTCACCGTGATTCAGCGTGACGTAGGCGTAGATCGCCTGGCCTTTAATATTATGCGGAATCCCCACCACCGCGGCTTCGGCAATCTTCGGATGCGACACCAGCGCAGATTCGATTTCAGCCGTTCCCAGACGGTGGCCGGAGACGTTCAGCACATCGTCCACTCGTCCGGTGATCCAGTAATAGCCATCTTCGTCACGGCGCGCGCCGTCACCGCTGAAGTACATATTCTTGAAGGTAGAGAAGTAGGTTTGCTCAAAGCGTTCGTGATCGCCAAACAGGGTTCTCGCCTGGCCTGGCCACGAGTCGGTAATCACCAGGTTACCTTCCGTCGCGCCTTCCAGCGGATTACCTTCGTTATCGACAATCGCAGGCTGTACGCCAAAGAACGGACGGGTTGCAGAACCGGCTTTCAGCTCTGTAGCGCCCGGCAGTGGGGTGATCATGAATCCCCCGGTTTCGGTCTGCCACCAGGTATCGACGACCGGGCATTTTTCATTGCCGATCTTCTTCCAGTACCACTCCCACGCTTCCGGGTTGATCGGCTCGCCAACGGAACCCAGGATACGCAGCGACGAACGGTCAGTACCTTCAATCGCTTTATCGCCTTCCGCCATCAGGGCGCGAATGGCGGTCGGTGCGGTATACAGAATATTGACCTGGTGCTTGTCCACAACCTGCGACATACGCGCAGGCGTTGGCCAGTTTGGCACGCCTTCGAACATCAGCGTGGTTGCGCCGCAGGCCAGCGGACCGTACAGCAGGTAGCTGTGCCCGGTTACCCAACCCACGTCAGCGGTACACCAATAGATATCGCCCTGATGGTAATCAAACACGTACTTAAAGGTGGTTGCAGCGTAGACCAGATACCCGCCGGTAGTGTGCAGCACGCCTTTCGGCTTGCCGGTTGAACCGGAGGTATACAGGATAAACAGCGGATCTTCCGCGTTCATCTCTTCCGGTTGGTGTTCTGAGCTGGCTTTCTCGATAAGATCGGACCACCACAGGTCACGGCCTTCCTGCCACTCCGTTTTACCTCCGGTACGTTTGAGGACGACCACATGTTCAACGGTTTTCACGTTTGGATTTTTCAGCGCATCATCCACGTTCTTTTTCAGTGGGATAGCGCGCCCGGCGCGTACGCCTTCGTCGGCGGTGATCACCAGGCGTGAATTGGAGTCGATAATACGTCCGGCGACGGCTTCCGGTGAGAAACCACCGAAGATGACAGAATGCACGGCCCCAATGCGGGCACAGGCCAGCATGGCAACCGCAGCCTCTGGCACCATCGGCATATAAATGGCCACCACGTCACCTTTTTTAATGCCTAAATCCAGTAGCGTATTGGCGAAACGGCAGACATCGCGATGCAACTCGCGATAGGTAATGTTTTTGCTTTGGGTAGCGTCATCGCCTTCCCAGATGATGGCGGTACGATCGCCATTTGCCTGCAGGTGACGGTCAAGGCAGTTTGCGGCCAGGTTCAGGGTGCCGTCTTCGTACCATTTAATAGACACGTTGCCTGGTGCGAAGGAGGTGTTCTTCACCTGGCTGTACGGCTTGATCCAATCGAGAATCTTTCCCTGCTCGCCCCAAAATGTGTCGGGTTCGTTAACGGATTGCTGGTATTTCTCTGCGTACTGCTCCGGATTTATCAGGCAACGATCCGCAATGTTTGCGGGAATAGCGTGTTTATGTATTTGGCTCATGGCTTTTGTTCTCCTTGTAGGATGTTAATAATATGTCTCATAAACGTTAAATGTAGGGGCTTTGAGAGTTTTGTTTAGTATTTGCGCGGCAGATCACGCAATAAACGAATTGTGCAAATTAGCGACAAACTGAATTTTGAAGGGAACTAGCAAAAATTGATTAAATCTCGCGATAACATGCAGTTATCTAAAGGATTGTTGAAAAGGTGATCTGTCTCTGAATTAGACCAAAGAGTGAGAGGTTAGAGGGGTGTTATAACTCTAAAGTGGTATTTTACATACACTTACAATTGATTAAAAACAACATTTTCAGTGTGGTTTCTTGTTACAAATAGGGTGGAGCAATGTCATAACAGTATTCGTGTGGTTGCTGTTATGGAAAACAATAAAAGAATCGCCATTGCAGATAATGGCGTCATCTGGATGAGACCCCTATGGCAAGGATAAAATCACGCGTACGCCGTTTCTTCAGCCTGTTATTACCTTTATTATTTATCTCTGCTGTTCACGCTGAACAAACTCCTGTACCCGCAAAAACCGTCACCGTTGAAGCGAAGAATGAAACCTTCGCACCTCAGCATCCCGATCAATATCTCTCCTGGAAAGCCACGTCTGAGCAATCAGCCCGTGAAGATGCACTGGCAGAAGATCCGCGTCTGGTGATCCTGTGGGCGGGATACCCATTCTCGCGCGATTACAACAAACCGCGTGGACACGCGTATGCCGTGACTGATGTGCGTGAAACCTTACGTACCGGCGCACCAAAAACGGCAGAAGATGGTCCGCTGCCGATGGCCTGCTGGAGCTGTAAAAGCCCGGACGTAGCGCGTCTTATCCAGAAAGACGGCGAAGATGGCTACTTCCACGGTAAATGGGCGCGCGGCGGCCCGGAAATTGTTAACAACCTCGGTTGCGCAGATTGCCATAACACCGCGTCACCAGACTTCGCCAAAGGCAAGCCGGAACTGACCCTGTCGCGTCCTTATGCAGAACGCGCGATGGAAACCATCGGCAAACCGTTTGAGAAAGCCGGTCGCTTTGACCAGCAATCCATGGTCTGCGGCCAGTGCCACGTGGAATACTACTTCGACGGTAAAAACAAAGCCGTTAAGTTCCCGTGGGACGACGGCATGAAAGTCGAGAACATGGAGAAATACTACGACAACATTGCTTTCTCTGACTGGACCAACTCCCTGTCTAAAACGCCGATGCTGAAAGCGCAGCACCCGGAGTATGAGACCTGGAGCGCGGGCATTCACGGCAAGAACAACGTGACCTGTATCGACTGCCACATGCCGAAAGTGCAAAACGCGGAAGGCAAGATCTACACCGACCATAAGATTGGTAACCCGTTCGATAACTTCCCTCAGACCTGCGCGAACTGCCACACCCAGGACAAAGCGTCCCTGCAAAAAGTGGTCGCCGAGCGTAAACAGGCCATTCATGACCTGAAAATCAAGGTTGAAGATCAGCTGGTGCGTGCGCACTTCGAAGCGAAAGCCGCATGGGATGCGGGCGCAACCGAAGCGGAAATGAAGCCGATTCTGGAAGATATCCGTCACGCACAATGGCGCTGGGACCTGTCTATCGCCTCACACGGCATTCATATGCACGCCCCGGAAGAAGGTCTGCGGATGCTGGGTAGCGCAATGGATAAAGCCGCCGACGCGCGTACCAAACTGGTCCGTCTGCTGGCGACCAAAGGCATCACGCATGAAATTCCGTTGCCGGATATCTCGACCAAAGAGAAAGCCCAGGCGGCGATTGGTCTGAACATGCAGCAAATCAATGCTGAGAAGCAGGACTTCATCAAAACGGTGATTCCGCAGTGGGAAGATCAGGCGCGTAAAAACGGTCTGTTAAGCCAATAACCCCATTTCGCCCCGCAAGGGGCGGATAACTCAACGGAGTGAATATGAGCGTATTACGTTCGTTATTAACTGCTGGGGTGCTGGCGTCAGGCCTGTTATGGAGCCTGAGTGGAATCACTGCCACGCCAACGCCGCAGGAGTCGGATCAACGCTGGACGGTTACCCAACAGCGTAATCCGGATGCCGCCTGTCTGGACTGTCACAAGCCAGATACCGAAGGCATGCATGGTAAGCATGCGGAAGTCATCAACCCGAATAACAAACTGCCGGTCACCTGCACCAACTGTCACGGCCAGCCGTCACCGAACCACCGTGAAGGGGTGAAAGATGTGATGCGCTTTAATGAGCCGATGTACAACGTGGAGCAGCAGAACAGCGTCTGTATGTCCTGTCACCTGCCTGAGCAGCTGCAAAAAGCGTTCTGGCCGCACGATGTCCACGTAACCAAAGTGGCGTGTGCCAGCTGTCACTCACTGCATCCGAAGCAAGACACGATGCAAACGCTGAGCGATAAAGGACGGATCAAGATTTGCGTCGATTGCCACAGCGATCAGCGTAACAATCCGAACTTTAACCCGGCGTCGATTCCGTTGCTTAAGGAGCATCCATGAGTTGCTCTCGTCGCCAGTTTATCACCGGCGTCGGCGCGCTGGTGGCAGTGAGCGGGACGGCGGGGCGCGTTGTGGCGAAGACGCTGAACATCAACGGCGTGCGTTACGGTATGGTACATGATGAGTCATTATGCATCGGCTGTACGGCCTGTATGGATGCTTGTCGCGAAGTCAACAACGTGCCGGAAGGCGTATCGCGTCTGACGATTATTCGCAGTGAGCCACAGGGTACGTTTCCTGATGTGAAGTATCGCTTCTTCCGTCACTCGTGCCAGCACTGCGACCACGCTCCCTGCGTTGACGTCTGCCCGACGGGGGCATCGTATCGCGATGCCGCCAGCGGCATTGTGGATGTGAACCCGGACCTTTGTGTTGGCTGCCAGTACTGCATCGCCGCGTGTCCTTATCGCGTGCGCTTTATCCATCCGGTGAGCAAAACGGCGGATAAATGCGATTTCTGCCGGAAAACCAACCTGAAAGCGGGCAAACAGCCCGCCTGCGTTGAGTCATGTCCGACGAAGGCGCTGACGTTTGGTAATCTGGACGATCCCAACAGCGATATCTCCCGTTTGTTGCAGCAGAAAACGACCTACCGTTACAAGCTGGCGTTGGGTACAAAACCGAAGGTCTACCGCGTTCCCTTTAAATTTGGGGAGGTGAGCCAATGACATCCGCTTCTGCATTTCATTTTGAATCATTGGTGTGGGACTGGCCCATTGCCATCTATCTGTTCCTGATAGGTATCTCTGCCGGACTGGTCACGCTGGCGATTCTGCTGCGTCGCTTCCATCCGGAGGCGGGCGGTTCGGACAGCACGCTGCTGCGCACTACTCTGGTGTTAGGACCGGGGGCGATTATCCTCGGTCTGTTAATTCTGGTGTTCCACCTGACGCGTCCATGGACTTTCTGGAAACTGATGTTCCACTACAGCTTCACTTCGGTGATGTCAATGGGGGTCATGCTGTTCCAGTTGTACATGGTGGTGTTAGTGCTTTGGCTGGCAAAAATCTTTGAAAAAGAGGTGATTGCCCTGCAACAGCGCTGGCTGCCGCGGTTAGGTATCGTGCAGAAAGTATTGACGCTGATCGGGCCTTTCCATCGTGCGCTTGAGACGTTAATGCTGGTGCTGGCGGTTCTGCTCGGGGCGTACACCGGCTTCCTGCTGTCGGCGCTGAAATCTTACCCGTTCCTGAATAACCCGATCCTGCCGGTGCTTTTCCTGTTCTCTGGAATCTCCTCCGGCGCCGCGGTGGCGCTGATCGCCATGGCGTTACGCCATCGTAGCAACCCGCACAGCACCGAAGCGCACTTTGTGCACCGCATGGAAGTCCCGGTGGTATGGCTGGAGATCTTCCTGCTGGCGGCGTTCTTCGTCGGTCTGGCGCTGGGCGATGACGGCAAAATGCGCGCGCTGGCGGCGGCACTGGGCGGCGGATTCTGGACCTGGTGGTTCTGGCTTGGCGTGGCTGGGCTTGGGCTGATACTGCCGATGCTGCTAAAACCCTGGGCCAACCGCAGTTCGACGTTTCATGGCGTGCTGGCAGTGTGCGGCGCCAGCCTGACCGGCGTACTGCTGCTGCGTTTTTTTATACTCTATGCGGGTCAGCTAACTGTTGCGTAAGGTGATATCTGGACGTTCTCCTTCCTGAAGCCGGTTTTCTGGCGCTGTTATTAAGCCTTGGGGTCAACGTGTTGACCCCGCTTGCCGTGTTGGTGGGTGTCCGCCAGCGCTGGCAAGGGGTGATGCGCCTTGCAACGGTGGGCGTGTGGGCGCAATTTACCCTGCTACTGCTGGCTTTTGCCATTCTGGTATTCTGCTTTTTGACCAGCGATTTTTCGGTGGTCTACGTTGCTCAGCACAGCTACAGTCTACTGCCGTGGGGATTAAAACTGGCGGCGGTGTGGGGCGGTCATGAAGGATCGCTGCTGCTGTGGGTGCTGTTTCTTTCCGGCTGGAGCGCGCTGTTCGCTTTACGCTATCGGCGTGATACCGACGCGCTGTTTCCGCTGACGCTCAGCGTCCTTTCAATGATAACGGCCCTGCTGCTGCTGTTTGTGGTGGTATGGTCCGATCCGTTCGTGCGCATCTTCCCGCCAGCCATTGAAGGGCGCGACCTTAACCCGATGCTGCAACATCTCGGGTTAATCCTCCATCCACCTCTGCTGTATCTGGGTTACGGTGGTTTGATGGTGGCGGCAGGCGTGGCGCTGGCCTCGCTGCTACGTGGTGACTTTAATGCGCAGAGCGCCTGGGTGTGCTGGCGCTGGGCGCTGCCCGGCTGGTGCGCGCTGACGCTGGGAATTATCCTCGGCTCCTGGTGGGCCTATTGCGAGCTGGGCTGGGGCGGCTGGTGGTTCTGGGACCCGGTTGAAAATGCCTCCTTATTACCCTGGCTTTCCGCCAGCGCGCTGCTGCATAGCCTGTATATCACGCGCCAGCGCGGAATCTTCCGCCACTGGTCGCTGCTACTGGCGATCGTCACGCTGATTTTATCGCTGCTGGGGACGCTGATTGTGCGTTCCGGCATTCTCGTTTCGGTGCATGCTTTCGCGCTGGATAACGTCCGCGCCGCGCCGCTGTTTGCGCTGTTTACCGTGTTGAGTCTGGCGTCGCTCGGGCTGTACGCCTGGCGGGGCCAGCAAGTCCGGCAGAATGCGCGTTTTGGCGGTTGGTCACGCGAGATGCTGATTCTGGTTGCGCTGCTGCTCTTTAGTGCGGTGCTGCTGATTGTGTTGATTGGCACGCTCTACCCGATGATTTACGGGCTGTTCGGCTGGGGACGGCTCTCCGTAGGCGCACCGTACTTTAACCGCGCTACGCTGCCTTTTGGCCTGCTGATGCTGCTGGTTATCGTGCTGGCAACGGTCAGAAGCCGTAAAGTGCCTTTCCGCATCCAGCTTCCGGCACTGTTGGCGCATGCCGGGGTGCTGATGTTTGCGGCGGGGATCGTCTTTTCCAGCGGTAGCCGTCAGGAGATAAGCCTGAACCTGAGCCCTGGGCAGCAGGTTGAACTGGCGGGTTACATTTTCCGTTTTGAGCGTCTCGACCTGGAAGCCAAAGGTAACTACACCAGTGAAAAAGCGCAGATCACGCTGTGGCACAATGAGAAACGTATTGGCAGCCTGCAACCCGAAAGGCGCTTCTATGCCGCGCGCCGTCAACAGATGATGGAGCCGGGGATCCGCTGGAATCTGATGCATGACTGGTACGCGGTAATGGGTGAAAAAACCGGACCTGACCGCTATGCCATGCGTTTGTACGTGCAGACCGGCGTGCGCTGGATTTGGGGTGGGGGACTATTAATGGTCTTTGGCGCGCTGCTGAGCGGATGGCGAGGAAGGAAGCGTGATGCGTAAATTAATAACAGCGTTGCCGGATGGCGGCGTAAACGCCTTATCCGGCCTACAGGCAGCGCGAACCGTAGGCCGGATAAGCGCAGCGCCTTCCGGCAAAAAATTTTTACTCTTAACGCTCCTCCTGTTTTTCATCACTTTCGCTACCCATGCCCAGGTTGTGGACACATGGACGTTTGCCAACCCGCAGCAGCAAGAACAAGCGCTGTCCATTGCCAGCCAGCTTCGCTGCCCGCAGTGTCAGAACCAAAACCTACTGGAATCCAATGCGCCGGTAGCGGTCAGTATGCGCCATCAGGTTTATAGCATGGTGGCGGAAGGGAAAAGCGAAGCCGAGATCACGACATGGATGACCGAGCGTTACGGTGACTTCGTTCGTTATAATCCGCCGCTGAATGAGCAAACGCTGCTGCTGTGGGCGTTACCGTGCCTGTTGTTATTGCTGGTAGGTGTGGTGGTCTGGCGAGTGAGAAGACGTCAGCATACGGAGGAGGGTGAGCAATGAACCAGTGCGAACCGTCGTTACGCCCAATGCCTGTGAAGCGGCTGACCGCTGCGGCGGTGCTGATGGCTGTGGCCTGCATAGGAGGCTACTTGTTGACGCCAAAATGGCAGGCGGTTCGTCAGGAGCAGACGCGACTGGCGGACCCTTTACATGCTTTCTCCGATGAAAATATTCAGGAAAAACAGCTGCTTTTGCTGCAATCGCAGATTCGCTCTAACCCCCAGGACGGCGTGAAATGGGCGCAACTCGGGGAGTACTATCTTTGGCAAAACGCGTATCATAATGCGCTGCTGGCCTACGAACAGGCGCTGCGTGTCGGCGGTGAAAATGCTGAGATCTATTCAGCGATGGCAACGGTATTGTATTACCAGGCCGGACAACATATGACGCCGCCCACTCGCGAGATGATTGATAAGGCTCTGGCGCTGGACCCGGCAGAGGTCACCGCGCTGATGCTGTTAGCCTCAGATGCGTTTATGCAGGCAGACTACGCCCAGGCTATTTCAGTGTGGCAAAAGGTTATGGATTTAAACTCGCCGAGGGTGAACCGGGCACAGCTCGTTGACTCTATTAATATGGCGAAGTTATTGCAGAATCGGCAAAAATAAATTTGTTTTTTTTGTGATTTGTATCATTTGGCCTGTTTAAAAAACAGGCAAACGAACAAATGGGCGAAAAAAACTCACACCATGACTTCTTCATTTTTGAACATATTAAAATTCTTTTATAACAAAAAGTTATTCATCGATACCGCGACAAAATTGCATTTTTATGCATAAATTCAGCTAAAAGCCCTGTTCTTAAAGGGTTGCGCGGAATGCCATGCAGATGATAATGATAATAAGCGTTAAAAAACTCCATAAACGAACGCAACACAAATCATACCCTTTCAGTATGTACTATTCCCACACACCGCATGTGGAATAGCGCTCCATCGAGGAAGTCCGTTGTTATGAAAAATTTGAAAGTCAGCCTGGCATGGCAGATTCTAATCGCCATGGTGCTGGGCATTCTGCTAGGGAGTTACCTGCATTACCATAGTGACAGCCGTGAATGGCTGGTTGTAAACCTGCTGTCACCGGCGGGCGATATCTTTATCCATCTGATCAAAATGATCGTTGTGCCCATTGTCATCTCTACGTTGGTTGTCGGTATCGCCGGAGTCGGTGATGCAAAACAGCTGGGCCGCATTGGCGCCAAAACTATTCTCTATTTCGAAGTGATCACCACCGTGGCGATTATCCTTGGGATCACGCTGGCTAATGTGTTCCAGCCGGGTTCCGGGATTGATATGTCGCAACTGGCGACCGTGGATATTTCGAAATATCAAAGCACGACTGCAGAAGTACAGAGCCACGCGCATGGTTTGATGGGGACAATTTTGTCACTGGTGCCGACCAATATCGTCGCCTCAATGGCAAAAGGCGATATGCTGCCGATTATCTTCTTCTCGGTGCTGTTTGGTTTAGGTTTGTCTTCTTTGCCGGCCACTCACCGCGAGCCGCTGGTTACCGTGTTCCGCTCTATTTCCGAAACCATGTTTAAAGTGACCCACATGGTTATGCGCTACGCGCCAGTCGGTGTTTTCGCGCTGATTGCCGTTACCGTTGCGAACTTCGGTTTTGCCTCCCTGTGGCCGCTGGCGAAGCTGGTGCTGTTGGTGCACTTTGCCATCCTGTTCTTCGCGCTGGTGGTGCTGGGGATTGTCGCGCGTATCTGCGGTTTGAGCATCTGGATCCTGATCCGCATTCTGAAAGACGAGTTGATTCTGGCTTACTCTACCGCCAGCTCCGAGAGCGTACTGCCGCGTATTATCGAGAAGATGGAAGCCTATGGCGCACCGGCTTCAATCACCAGCTTTGTGGTGCCGACCGGCTACTCATTCAACCTTGATGGTTCAACGCTGTACCAGAGTATTGCCGCGATCTTTATTGCGCAGCTGTATGGTATCGACCTGTCGCTGTGGCAGGAAATCGTGCTGGTGTTGACGTTGATGGTGACCTCGAAAGGGATTGCGGGCGTGCCGGGCGTATCATTCGTGGTGCTGCTGGCAACGCTGGGCAGCGTGGGGATCCCGCTGGAAGGCCTGGCGTTTATTGCCGGTGTTGACCGTATCCTCGACATGGCGCGTACCGCGCTGAACGTGGTGGGTAACGCACTGGCGGTGCTGGTTATCTCCAAGTGGGAACACAAATTTGACCGCAAAAAAGCGCTGGCCTATGAGCGCGAAGTATTAGGTCAGTTTGATAAGACCGCCTTGTAGGCCGGATAAGTCAACGCCGCCATCAGGCAACCTGCTCCGGGTTGCCTGATGGCGCTACGCTTATCAGGCCTACAACGGCTACCCATTGGTTAACTTATCAAACTCTTCGCAGCCGGTATCGAATCCTTCCGTACAGCTCAAATTCAGCCAGTGCAGTGCCTTCTGTTTATTCTTTACGATAAAGCCCTGCTCACCGTTTAAGAACATCATCCCAGCCCAGTATTCGGAATAACCGGTGCGGGAAATGGCAGAGCTACGTTTGAAATACCACGTCGCTTTCTCATCGTCTGCGGGAATACCCACGCCGTTGGCGTAAATCAGCCCAAGCAGCATTTGCGCGTCGACGGCGGAGTCGTTTTCCAGGTCCTCGGAGGCGTTTTGCAGCAAGGTAATGGCTTTGGGGTAATCGGTGTGTCCAGCCTGAGTGTTGACCAGAATACGCGCCAGCGTAATTTCCCCGGTTTTACTGCCTGCCTGGGTCGCTTTTTCCGCCAGCGTTTTGGCCTGGGGGTAATCCAGACTGACCGGATTGGTAATCTTAATCTGAGCCAGCAATGCGTAAGCATCGACATCACCATTGTCGGCGGCTTTTTGCGCCCAATATTCCGCTTTACCCAAATCGCCTGAGCTAAACCAGGTATCAGCGAGGAAATATTGTGCACGTCGGTCTCCGGACTCGGCGGCTTTCAAAAACTGACTACCGGGCTCTTCGGCATGGACAAAGCATGTCATTAACACCATCAAGGCGAAAAGTCGTTTCATCTTATATTTAGATTTAGTGTAGGGAATGAACAGTATAGAGAGATTATGTGCATAAAAAAACGGCCTCCGAATGGAGGCCGTCAGGGGAAGCTTAACCCATCGCGCTTTCGCGCAGGCTGGCTTTCAGCTTGGTGTACTCATCAATGACATACTGCTCGGCAGCGCGCTGATCGGCAATGCGTTCAACGTTTACAGCACAGTACTTGTACTCCGGCGTTTTGGTAATCGGGCTTAAGTTCTCGGTCACCAGTTCATTACATGCGCCAATCCACCACTGGTAGGTCATGTAAATCGCGCCTTTGTTTGGACGATCGCTGACTGCCGCACGGGTAATGACCCGGCCTTTACGCGAGTTCACCCACACCAGCTCTTCATCCTGGATGCCCAGGCGTTCTGCGTCGGCGGTGTTGATCTGGGCATAGCCCGGTTCATCCGCCAGCGCGGCCAACGCCGCACAGTTACCGGTCATCGAGCGGCAAGAGTAGTGGCCGACTTCACGCACTGTAGACAGTACCATCGGGTACTCCTCAGTGAGTTTGTCGATTGGCGCTACCCAGTCGCAGGTGAAGAACTGCGCCAGGCCGTTCGGGGTGTCGAACTTCTCTTTGAAGAGATAAGACGTACCCTGGTCGGCTTCTGAGGTGTCGCGGCAAGGCCACTGGATATAACCCAGTTCACCCATTTTCTCGTAAGTGGCACCGTAGAAATCCGGGCACAGATGACGCAACTCGTCCCAGATTTCCTGGGTGTTGTTGTAGTGCATCGGGTAGCCCATACGGGTGGCGATTTCACTGATAATCTGCCAGTCCGTTTTCAGATCCCACTTCGGCTCAACGGCTTTAAAGAAGCGCTGGAAGCCACGGTCAGCTGCGGAGAATACGCCTTCATGCTCACCCCATGACGTAGACGGTAAAATAACGTCTGCGGCAGCGGCAGTTTTGGTCATGAAGATATCCTGCACGATGACCAGTTCCAGATCCTCAAAGCCTTTGCGCACTGCGGAGAGTTCAGCATCGGTTTGTAATGGATCTTCACCCATGATGTACGCCGCGCGTACTTCGCCATGCGCTGCACGGTGCGGCAGTTCGCTGATGCGATAGCCGGTATGAGCAGGCAGACTTTCCACGCCCCAGGCTTTAGCGAACTTCTCGCGGTTAGCCGGATCTTTCACATACTGATAGCCCGGATAAGTATCCGGCAGCGCGCCCATGTCACATGCGCCCTGAACGTTGTTCTGCCCACGAACCGGGTTAACGCCCACGCTCGGCTTACCGAGGTTGCCGGTCAGCATTGCGAGGCTGGTCAGTGAACGCACGGTTTCCACGCCCTGATAGAACTGGGTAACACCCATGCCCCACAGGATTGCCGCGCTTTTCGCCGTGGCATACATACGTGCAGCCTGACGAATATCCTGCGCGCTAACGCCAGTGATATCTTCGACGGACTCCGGCGTGTAGCCTTCGACGATCTTGCTGTACTCTTCGAATCCTTCCGTACGGGAGGCGACGAACGCCTGGTCGTACAGTTTTTCTTCGATGATGACATGACCCATAGCATTGAGCAGCGCGATGTTCGAGCCGTTTTTCAACGCGATGTGCATGTCGGCAATACGCGCGGTTTCAATTTTGCGCGGATCGCAGACGATGATTTTCGCCCCGTTACGTTTAGCATTAATCACGTGATTCGCCACGATCGGGTGGGAATCCGCCGGGTTGTACCCGAAGATGAATACTAAATCTGTGTTATCAATTTCATTGATAGCATTACTCATTGCGCCGTTACCGACCGATTGGTGCAGACCTGCAACCGATGGGCCGTGTCAGACGCGAGCGCAGCAGTCAACGTTATTGGTACCAATAACGGCGCGCGCGAATTTTTGCATTACATAGTTGGTTTCGTTACCCGTACCGCGAGATGAACCGGTCGTCTGAATAGCGTCCGGGCCATACTTCGCTTTGATGGCGCTCAGACGACTGGCGACGTAATCAAGCGCTTCATCCCAGGAAACGGATTCCAGTTTGCCGCCACGCTGGCGACGGATCATAGGGGTTTTCAGACGAGGGGTCAGGATCTGGGTATCATTGATAAAATCCCAGCCATAGTAGCCCTTCAGACACAAGGTACCCTGGTTGGTTTTCCCCTGCGCCGCTTCAGCCCGGACGATTTTGCCGTTATCGACCACCAGGTTGATTTTGCAACCTGATGCGCAATATGGGCAAACCGTGACGACTTTTTTCATCGGTCTCGCTCCAGTTAATCAAATCGCGCATACGCGCTTGTCGTTTTTGTTATGCATCTTTTATGCCATGTTTTTATCAGGGGCATTAGTCGATATTACGGGCGAATTTTGCGCAAAACTCTGACGAAAAGCAGGCTGTCGTCATATTTGACGTGACGAATCTCCAATACGTGACGGCCCGGCAGTGTGACCGAGGTTATGTTTCCCGCACATCCTTGTGCCTTATCGCTGTCACTCTGTGCAGAATCAATCACACTCATTTAAGTTGGCCAGAAATGGGGAAAAACAATGAAGCCAGCCATACTGGTTGTGGATGATGACATCGCTGTCTGCACGCTTTTACAGGATGTGCTGAGCGAACACGTCTTTACGGTGACCGCCTGTCACACCGGGCAGGAGGCGCTGCGCTGCATTGAGACTCAGCTGGATATCGCTCTGGTATTACTGGATATGATGTTGCCCGATATTAACGGCCTGATGGTGCTACAACAGGTGCAGAAGTTGAGGCCCGGATTACCGGTGGTGATGCTGACTGGGCTTGGCAGCGAGTCGGATGTGGTTGTCGGGCTGGAAATGGGGGCTGACGACTATATCGGTAAGCCGTTCAATGCGCGGGTGCTGGTAGCTCGGGTAAAGGCGGTGCTCAGACGCGTTGGCGTGTTAACGGCAGAAAGCGGCGGTCCGCAAACCACGGGGCTTTCTTTCAATGGCTGGCATCTCGATACCGCCGGTTGCCAGCTGCATAATCCCCAGCAGTTGAAGGTGGAGTTGACGCAGGGGGAATACAGCCTGCTGTTGGCGCTGGCCCAAAATGCCCGCCGGGTGCTGAGTCGGGAACAACTGCTGGAGCTGACGCGCAGCGACAGCGTTGAGGTGTTTGACCGCACTATTGACGTGTTAATCATGCGGCTGCGGCGAAAAATAGAGAACAACCCGCACCAGCCAATGTTGATCAAAACCCTGCGCGGGCTGGGTTATGTGTTTGCCGCCGACGTGCAACATCACGATAAGGCGGCGTGATCGTGTGCAGTTGCCGGATGCGGCGTAAACGCCTTATCCGGCCTACAAAAGCGATAACGACCCCGTAGGCCTGATACGGTCGTAGGCCTGGTAAGCGCAGCGCATCAGGCATATTTCCGGACGATGCGAACGTAGGCCTGATAAGCGCAGCGCATCAGGCGTCAGCCATTTCTGCTTTCAACTCTGCCAGCGTCTTCGCACCGTCTATCGCATTCGCGCATAGCAAACTTGCCCGCGCACAGGCGTGTGCCAGCCTGACGCTGTCCGTCAGTGACCAGCGCTCATGACAGCCATACAAAAATCCAGCGCAAAACGCATCTCCCGCCCCGACGCTGCCAACGATCTCCTCCTGCGCCAGGTACTGCGACGGGATCCAGACGCCCGGCACATCCGGCGCTTCACCCCAGGCACCTTCCGGACAATGAATAACCACCCGCTGGCGCACGCCTGCATTCAATAATTCGCGTGCGGCGGTGGCGATGTGCGCAATATGCAGTTCGCCGTTGGGCTGGCGGATCTCCAGCCCGCTGAACTCCCCGGCTTCCAGCTCGTTAATCACCAGATAGTCTAGATGGCGCAGGGCTGGCATCACCAGCGGTTGATAGCGCGGGTCGCCCTTGCGTGAGACCAGATCCAGCGACGTTTCAAAGCCGTTGTCGCGCATTTGCGCCAGCAGCCGTGCGCTACGCGTCCCGTACTCCTCATCCGGCATGTCCAGACTGTCGAGCAGCAGCAGATAACCCAGATGGAAGATTTTCATCGAGGTATCCAGTTGCTCAAACGCGGGCAGATCGAGTAGCCGATTGGCACCCGGTGAGTGGAAAAAGGTGCGCTGGCCGCTGGGATCGGTCATCACCTGCGACATCGACGTGGGGGCGAATGTGGTGCGCTGCACGTGTTGGCGATTAACGTGATACTGCTCCAGCATCGCCATGATGTAGTCGCCGTCGCTGTCCTGACCGATTAACCCCACCGCCTGCAACGGTAGTCCAGTGTGCATTTTTGCCAGCGTCAGCAGCACATTAAGCGGCGCACCGCCCGTGGCGCGTTCGCTACGGGTGATTTCCGCCAGCCAGCCACGTTCCGGCCACTGCACAATTTGATGTACATGATCGACCAGCATGTTGCCTGCGGCGATAACGCCTTTGCGTTCCATCAGACCCGTCCCGCGCTGCCAAAAATGCGCATCTGTTCCGAAACGGTATCGGTAATGGCCTCTTCAATGCCGAGCAGCAGTTCGGCGAATTCGTCGTACAGCGGCTGGCGATTTGCCATCCGTGTTTCTACCGCCGACAGCGCCGCCTGCGACATGCCGGTATAGAAGTTGATTTTGTGAATGCCGAGTCCAATCGCGCGCTTGAAATCGTCGTCGCTGATGCCGGAGCCGCCGTGCAGTACCAGCGGGATTGCCGCTTGCTGGCGAATGGCATCCAGACGCGGGAAGTCGAGCAGCGGTTCGCCTTTATATTTGCCGTGGGCATTGCCAATGGCGACCGCCAGCGCGTCAATCCCGGTTCTGTCGACGAAATCACGCGCCATCATCGGGTCGGTAAACAGCGACTCGTCGGCATGGCCGTACAGCGCGCCGCCCTCATCACCACCCACCGCGCCCAGTTCGGCTTCCACCGATACGCCGACGGCATGGCACATCTTCACCACTTCGCGGGTCTGGCGGATATTTTCTTCATACTCCAGCGTGGAGCCATCGAACATCACTGAACTGAACCCTAAGCGTAGTGCCCGAACCACCGACTCAAAGTGCAGGCCGTGGTCAAGGTTCAATACCACCGGAATGTCATGCCGCGCGGCTTCGAATTTGACCGCTTCGACCAGAGAATCCAGCGAGATATATTTAAAGTGCACCTCGGCGATGTTGATGATAAACGGCGAACGTTCCTGCTTTGCCGCGGCAAACAGCGCGCGCAGGAAGTGGGAGTCCAGAACGTTAAACGCCCCTAAGGCATAGCGATGCTCACGGGCATGGGCAAGGCCATCAGCGAGAGATATCAACGGCATAATGCGCTCCTTGGTTAGCGGAACAGGCGATATTCGTTACACAGCACCAGCTGCGCAGGTTCGTCTTCTTCAATGTCGTTATAGCGGGCGATCGGTTGCAAAAAGTGGTTATCGTGGTCGTCGTCATTAACAGACGAAACCTCGCCGACCAGCACGTCGCCAAAACATTTTTCCGCCCAGAAGCTGTGATACAGGCCCGGTGGCAGGCAGATGCTTTCACCCGGCGTCAGGCGCAACTGACTGCCTGCCGCATGGGTTTGCCGACAGCCGTCAATCACCACGCTCACGTCTGTCTCCTCCGTTTGTTCCCGGATCCCCGCATTCCACAGTTCCACAATTAAATTACCGCCGCCGCGATTGATAATGTCTTCGCGCTTGCGCCAGTGAAAATGCATCGGCGTGACCTGTGCATCGCGAACATGCATGATTTTCTCGGCGTAGCATTTTTCATAAGGCATACCTTTCGGCGAGCCATTACGCAGGGTGAACAGTGTTAACCCTTGCGCGGCAAAATTGTTGCCGCCAAACGCGGTGACATCCCAACCGAGCTTAAGGTCGAACACTTCGCTCCAGGCTGTGGCATCAAGCTTGCGCCATTGGGTCGGGGGGAAGCTGGCAAAAGGGGGGAGGTGCACGTCGTGCTGAGAGAAAAACTGGCGCGTGTGGCCAAGGATCTCGTTTATTGCGGAGCGTTTCATTGATTCTCCTGTGGCTGATAAGATGACCTTTATGCGGCCCTCTCTCAAGGGGAGAGGGAGAAAACCAAAATCTTTCCTGGTGAACACATGGGCATAATCCAGTTACCTCTCCCCTCACAGCAGAATAGGGAATAGTTATATTTTATTGTGTTTTTTTATGGAAGGATGTGATTTATTCAATAAAAAAATAAATAAAAAGAATATTTCTATAAATATTATTGCAAATCATTGGCTTAATGCTTTGTTTTTTTAGTTGCCCCTCAGTTTTTGGAACCATTTGGATGTGACTGCTTGATTTTTGCCTCGCGGTGAAAAACGAATGCGGCGTTATATAAATCGTTTTGTTAAAAAATTATTTCATTGAATCTAAAATCGCGCCAGTTAATCGTTTATTTATATGCCAGGATTATATTACGTGTTTGACTAATAATAATTAATTTACTTTCCAGATTTTTTCAGTAAAAAAACAACCTTTTTTTATTATTGTTGATATGCTGACTGGACTTTATTTCTTATGTATTACTTTCTTTTGGTAAGGGATGCGATAATGAAAAAAGGATCAGGGTTCTATAATCTGGAAGGTATAGTTTCAGAGGAGAGTATTAATAAGTATTTATTCTCCGTAAGGGGCGAGAGTAAGTTAGGGTTGCTGGATGTTGAAACAATTGAAGGTCATGAAAAGTTAAGTAAACCATACAGTTATAAAATTACATTCACATCAAAACAAAAAAGCATCCCTCCTGACTCACTTCTTAACATTGAAGGCTCGCTGAAAATCAGAGCACCTAATCATAGCTGGAATAAATATATTCAAGGTTCTGAGATGTGGCTATATGAACGGCAAATTGAAGGCGTCATTACGTCATTTTCGCTTATTAGTACATCAGCGGATGAATCACTGTATGAAATCAGGCTGGAGCATAAGCTGGCATTACTCTCACGACGCAAGCGTTCGGCTATTTACCTGAACATAAATGTGCCGAAACTGGTCACGCAGATCCTCAAAGAACATGCTTTTGCCGATTATGAAATCGACTTTGATAATCTTGTTTGTATCTATCCCAACCGGGAAATGATCGTCCAGTGGGAGGAGTCGGATTTAGCGTTTATCAGCCGCATCCTGTCAGAAGTTGGGATCTGGTTCAGGATCGCAAATCATCATGCTGTTTCGCACATTATGGTGGTTATCTTCAGTGATTCACAATGCCAGTACATTTTTGATCAAAAGATTATGCACTCATCCCACGCAGGGCTGACATCAAATGATTATTCGATCGATCAGCTGGTATCAAAGCACAATGTTGTCTCGGCAGACGTTAGGGCGAAGAACTTTGATTACAGGCTGGCAAACTCGCTGATGCTAAATGCTGACGCCGATGTGTCTGCGGAAAGGGCTACGACATATGGCACAGAGTATCGCTATGCGGATATCCATCATCAGCCGGGATCGCAATTTGCCGAGGTGCAGCCAGGTGAATCCAGCTGGTTCTATGCCAAACTGCATCACGAAATTATTCTTAATAATCAGTCCATTTTAAACGGTGTGACCACCAGTCCGTCGATCGTGCCGGGGATGGTGCTGGAAATCGACGGTACCATTCCACATGCTTTCGCCTCTGGATTTGTGGTAACGGCAATGCGGGTGACGGGGAGGCGCGATGCAGCGCTCCAGTCCCGGCTTATCGGTATTCCCTACAGCCAGAACGTTTGTTTTCGACCTCAGCCGCTACCCCGGCCACGTATTGCAGGTACTGTTCCCGCGATCGTTTCATCACCAATAGACAATGACCAATATGCTCATATCGATGTGCAGGGTCGCTATTGGGTGAAGTTTGATTTTGACCTCGACCAGCACAGGCAAGGTTATGAAAGCATGCCCGTTCGTCTGGCGCGGGTTTATGCCGGTGATACTTATGGTCATCACTTTCCGTTAATCCAGGGCACAGAGGTCGCCATTGCGTTTGAAGGCGGCGATCCGGAAAGACCTTTTATTGCGCACGCCCTGCATCATGCTCCAAAGCCTGATCCCGTTACCAGTCGCAACAATACCCGCAACGTCATCCGTACTGCGGGTCTGAATAAGCTGCGGATGGAGGATCGGCGCGGGCAGGAACACGTCAAACTGAGTACCGAGTACGGCAAAACGCAATTGAACATGGGCCATCTGGTTGATGCTGGCGGTAAACCGCGCGGCGAAGGCGCAGAACTGCGCACCGATGACCGCGCGGTCCTGAGGGCGGCAAAGGGGATATTACTCACGACCGAGGCGCAACCAAAAGCCCAGGGCAAGCAGCTTGATATGAGCGCAGTGGTTCAGCAGCTTCAGGACGCGCTTACGCTGGCAACGTCACTTCAGCAGAGCGCGCTGACGGCGCAGGCGTTAAATGTCGAATTGGGGCCGCAGCAGCAGCTTAACGCTGCGCTTGAACAGCTTACCCGTTCGGGACTGGTGGCCTACGCCGATCACGGTATGGCCCTGCTGACACCACAAACGATGGCATTATCAGCAGACAAAGATTTGTCGCTAAACGCCGCCAGCAACGGCAGTTTTAACGTCTTTAAAAAACTCTCAATGGCCGTTGGACAGGGCCTGTCACTTTTCAGCAGAGCTATCGGAATCAAAATCATCGCCGCAAAAGATGATATTTCCGTCCAGGCGCAGCGCGGCGAAATTGGCCTGCTTTCTGATAAGCATTTTCATATTCAGAGTATGAACGGCAACGTAACCATCAGCGCCAGGAAGAATATCCAGCTTTTGTGCGGTGGTGGCGGTATCAGAATAAATGAAGACGGCTCTGTAAAAATATTCTCTCCCGCAAAAGTGCAGTTGAAAGGCACCTCTCTTGACTGGAGCGGACCGGAGTCGGCGAAAGATAAAACCCCTGTCTTTCAGGAGGAGCAGTTTCATCGCCGTATTAAATTACATGGCTCTGGCAACCCGGACGATGTTCTGAAAAAGACAAAATTCAGACTGACTAAGGCATCAGGCGAAACCATTGAAGGCGCCACAGACGATGAAGGAATGACGCCGTTATTGGATATGACTGAAATGGACGAAATGAAAATGGAGATTTTGCCAAATGAGTAACAGTCCCTTTAATCCGCGGGTGGTGGCGACCGGTGTACAGGGCGTGCCTAAATCAACGGGCGGAAAAATGGCTGTCTGCGACGTGCCCGTTAAGTATCCCATGCCCTGTATTGTGATCCTTGTGCACGGTGTCAACGATGTTGGCGAGGCCTATCAGAATCAGGAGCAGGGGATCATTGCCGGCCTGAATGAACGTCTGGGCCGCACGGATATGTATCCGCATGAATGGCATCAGTACAAAATGGATATGGGCGATGGCGAGCAGCAGCAGGTGAAAATGCCCGGACGCAGCCCGGTCATTCCATTTTATTGGGGATATAAACCTGTCGATCATGCGACGTATATAGAAGACCAGCGGCGTTATCGCGAAGAACGGGCAAAATCAGGAGACGCCGCAAAACTGCCTTACAACGCCTATCAGGAAGATGACAACACAAAGCTGGAAAAGCTGGGGCATATTCCCCAAACCACCTTGAAATATCAGAATGATAATTTTGGCAACGTGCTGGATGATGTGTACGCCAAAGGCGGGGGTACCTTTGCCAATGCGACAACTACTATTCCGGATATGTTAGGCCCTGGTTCCGGCGGCCCTGCGAACGCTACGGCAGGATTTGCTTCATTTCATCTGAATGCTGGGGATTTTACGCACCCTATTTATGATAACCCGCACCGTATTTATCAGTTTTTTGCCGCGCAGCGGCTGGCTGATTTAATCCTGATGATTCGAAAAAATAAACCTACTGAAAACGACCCAATTAATATCATTGCGCACTCCCAGGGAACGATAATTACCATGCTGGCCAATATGCTGGTCAAAGCAGCAGGTGCCGATCCTGCCGATTGTGTGATCCTGAATCACTCTCCCTACGCACTGGAAAAAACGGCTGCTGAAGGTATGACGCCCGGACATCATCAAACGGATCGCGCCCGACAGCAGACGTTCCGCAATTTCTGCCAGTTGATGGCGACCAACGCCAGATATGGCAAGGGGGAATATCACACGCAGGCTGAGATCGATGAATTAGAAGGCGCGCTGTGCCTGAGTAAAACCAATTCTCAATGGCGCAAGAATAAACTCTATACGCGTAATAACTTTGGCAAGGTATATAACTATTTTTGCCCCAATGACAGTGTAGTTTCATTACTTAACGTCCAGGGGTTGGGCTGGCGGGGAGTCCCCCACGACATAGCCAGCGGCATAAATAATCTGCGCCAGCGGGTTTTCTGCGAAAATGGTCCTGAAATAGGCGGCAGCCCACTGAGCGTGCCTTTTGAAATGCCGGCGTTAAAAAAGGGTTGTTTTGATCAGGATACGCTGGCGACCAGACAATATACATTTGCGGATGTTGTTGTGAATGGTGAGCAGCTCCCCGTCACCTTCAGACACCAGTTACAGGGTGCGGGAAGTCAGTATAAATATTCGATAGCGCCGGGTTCACCCGATCAGGACATCTCATTTTCTGCAAAAGCCACGGTTATTGCGCGCACTGAAACCGACATCAGAACGCTGAGCGGGGCAGGTTTTGATTCTTTACAGCCGGGCCATGAATTAACGCCCACTGAACTTACGATGTTCTCCAAAAAATATGGTAAGCCTTATACCAAAGGCGTTGTTCTGGGCGGGGGATACAATAAGACCGTTCAGTTGATTTATGAAAAAACGCCGGATGAGCTGCAAAAAGAATGGCTGCAATCAGAGCAGGTTGGTTACAGCCAGCACTCTTCTATTGTTATGTCGAAAGATGCCCCCGTAAAAGCGATGGCCTTCGATCTGGCGGTGGGGATATGCGGGGCATTCGATCACCGCTGCGGAGAATTCTGGACCGAGCTACTCCTGCGCGGGGACTGGCGTATGAAGCGTAATGGTCTTCAGGAAGCAGTTGAATATTATAAATCAGGAGAGCTAAACGACAGGAAAACAAAAATATATATGAATAAACCAGATGATATTTTACCGACAGGAGCGTTTGGCGTGGTTAACGAATATTGCCATTCAACAACGGTTAAACCTGCCAGACATAATGAAATATATAATACCGAGACACCCAATCTGCAATGGGATATGCCCAAAATACTTAACGTTTAAGGATGAATTATGATAATGGGAAATGTGGTAAGAGTAATCGTCGTAGCAATTTCACTATGTGTTATCTCTGGCTGTACAAAAAAAATACCCTCACAGGTTATTTATCGTTATGACGATAATCGTTATCTGGAGTTAAAAGGCTATTATTGTGAGGGAGCACTTTGGTATCATGACATTAGAAAAGATATTCATAAAGAGATATATGATGGAGTGTTTGCTTCCTTCAGGATATTCTCTGGGATATATATCCATCCATCGGATAAATACATCTTTATTCCTGAATGGGAACCCGGTGCATATACAATATCTAAAGACTATGGACAAACGTGGCAGGTCGCAACGTATATGTCCCCATCTCAGGGGCAAGAGAAAAATTCTGATGGGAATATGGTAGATAGACCTGAAGGAAAAGAAATAAAAAGGGTGGTGGTGGTCAACAATCAGGCATTTATTACCACGGCGAAGGGGCATTTATATCTGAGTTCATACCCTTTTGACGACCCGCGTCTGGCGCCGGGTGGTCCAGGTATAGACTATCAATACTTTGATGACACCTATTATCTCTACAGACCTGGCAAGCATAAATCCGGTGGCGAGTATGTGAATGCCCACATCAGACCTGAATCTCCAGGATATGCGTGGGGTATGGTTATTTTTATGAAACAAGGACTGGATAATCTTGTTGAGTCAGAAAAAGCGAATTATCAAAATCTGCCGGACAAAGAACCGGAGGTGGTGGGCTATAAGGGCTGGACCCGGATGTACTGCGATATGGATGCAGGGAAATAATCTGCAATGGGATATGCCCAAACCGCTTAACGTTTAAGGATGAATTATGAATAAGGGAAGTGCGTTAAAAATAATAATCGGAACTATTTCGCTATGTGCTATCGCTGGCTGTACAAAAAAAATACCATCACAGGTAATTTACCGGTTTGATGATAATCGCTACCTGGAGTTGATCGGTTATGATTGTGAAGGATATGTTGTTTACCATGACATAAAAAGAAAGATCCACAAATCAATTTATGGCAATCCAATCTATAGGGTTTTCTCGGGTGAGTTTATCCATCCCTCAGAACAGTACATACTTGTGCCTGAGTGGGAGCCAGGGGCATATAAAATATCTAAAGATTACGGACAAACATGGCAGGTCGCAAAATATATGGCTCCTTTCCCGGCACTGGAGAGAAACTCAGATGGTGTTATGCGCGACAGACCGGAAGGAAAAGAAATAAAAAGAGTGGTGGTGGTCAATAACCAGGCGTTTATTTCCACAGCCCAGGACCATTTGTATATGAGTTCATATCCCTTTGACGACCCGCGTCTGGCGCCGGGTGGTCCAGGTATAGATTATCAATACTTTGATGACACCTATTATCTCTACAGACCTGGCAAGCATAAATCCGGTGGCAAGTATGTGGACGGCCATACCAGTCCTGAGTTTCCAGGGCGCGCCTGGGGAACGGTGGTATTTATGAAAGCATCCTTAGCCAATTTAACGGAAGGTTATAAGGCCAACTATCAAAACCTGCCGGACAAAGAACCGGAAGTGGTGGGCTATAAGGGCTGGACCCGGATGCACTGCGATATGGATGCAGGGAAATAATCTGCAATGGGATATGCCAAAACCGCTTAACGTTTAAGGATGAATTATGAAACCAGGAATTACGATAAGAGTATTAATCGGCGCAGTTTCACTATGCGCTATCACTGCCTGTACAAAAAAAATACCATCACAAGTTATTTATCGCTATGATGATAATCGGTATCTTGAACTAAAGGGCTTCGATTGCGAAGGTGCACTTTGGTATCATGATAACAGGAGGAATATACATAAGGAATTAGTAAATGGCGTTTATTCAACGTATCAGATCTTTTCCGGAGTATATATTCACCCGTCAGATAAGTATATTCTGATACCGCGATGGGAGCCAGATGCTTACAAGATATCTAAAGATTACGGTCAAACGTGGCAGGTCGCAATATATATGGCTTCTTTCCCGGCGCTGGAGAGAAACTCAGACGGTATTATGCGCGACTATCCTGAAGGAAAAGAAATAAAAAGAGTGGTGGTGGTTAATAATCAGGCATTTATTTCCACTGCACAAGGACATTTGTATATGAGCTCATACCCTTTTGACGACCCGCGTCTGGCGCCGGGTGGTCCGGGTATAGATTATCAATACTTTGATGACACCTATTATCTCTACAGGCCAGGCAAGCATAAATCCGGTGGCGAGTATGTGAACGGCCATACCAGTCCTGAGTTTCCAGGTGCTGCGTGGGGAACGGTGGTATTTATGAAAGAATCCTTAGCCCATTTAACGGAAGGTTATAAGGCTAACTATCAAAACCTGCCGGACAAAGAACCGGAGGTGGTGGGCTATAAGGGCTGGACCCGGATGCACTGCGATATGGATACAGGGAAATAATATGAAAGGTGTAATCAGGCTAAACGATCCGCTGGAAAATGGCGGATATGTCAATAAAGCTTCTGGTAGCAAGTTTATGGGAATTCCTGTCGCTTTACAGGGGGATACTGTGGTTTGTATTCTGCACAAAGGTACCTTCCCAATACTTGATTTTGAGCCAACCTGGACAATGGACGGCAAAGGCGTCGTTGTGGATGGCTGTAGGGCCGCATGTGGTTGTGCAATTAAAACCACACTGCCAACGGCGGGGACAAGCAAATGAGGAAATGGAAGATACCAAACAAGAATCCCTATCAGGAACCAGAAAAATTCCCGCTTAATATTATGCTGATCATTAGCTGTGCTATATTTCTGTTTTTTATAACGTACAATATATTCAGCTGGTTGCAGGACAAGAAAGTTCCTGATGATCTGATATGGAATGCAATAGGTATCCCGTCGCTGGTGATGCTGCCAACTTACTGATTTAGTGTATGATGGTGTTTTTGAGGTGCTCCAGTGGCTTCTGTTTCTATCAGCTGTCCCTCCTGTTCAGCTACTGACGGGGTGGTGCGTAACGGCAAAAGCACTGCCGGACATCAGCGCTATCTCTGCTCTCACTGCCGTAAAACATGGCAACTGCAGTTCACTTACACCGCTTCTCAACCCGGTACGCACCAGAAAATCATTGATATGGCCATGAATGGCGTTGGATGCCGGGCAACCGCCCGCATTATGGGCGTTGGCCTCAACACGATTTTACGTCACTTAAAAAACTCAGGCCGCAGTCGGTAACCTCGCGCATACAGCCGGGCAGTGACGTCATCGTCTGCGCGGAAATGGACGAACAGTGGGGCTATGTCGGGGCTAAATCGCGCCAGCGCTGGCTGTTTTACGCGTATGACAGGCTCCGGAAGACGGTTGTTGCGCACGTATTCGGTGAACGCACTATGGCGACGCTGGGGCGTCTTATGAGCCTGCTGTCACCCTTTGACGTGGTGATATGGATGACGGATGGCTGGCCGCTGTATGAATCCCGCCTGAAGGGAAAGCTGCACGTAATCAGCAAGCGATATACGCAGCGAATTGAGCGGCATAACCTGAATCTGAGGCAGCACCTGGCACGGCTGGGACGGAAGTCGCTGTCGTTCTCAAAATCGGTGGAGCTGCATGACAA